>JAQSXM010000176.1 GCA_029256645.1 Sporomusa sp.
AGGGATAAAGTGTGACTGGAGGATATTATGTTTGCCGAAGAGCGGAAAAAAGAGATATTACAACTTGTTAAAATAGGGAATCCGGTAACGGTAACCAGTTTAAGCCAACGTTTCAGCGTGTCGGAATCTACAGTGCGCCGGGATTTGCAAGAACTGGAGGACAACGGACTCATCCAACGGACACACGGGGGAGCCATTTCGGTACAGACTGGTTTTGAACTGAGTTTTCAGGAAAAGGGAATTCGCTTTTTTACAGAAAAGCAGCAGACTGCTGCCTTAGCTGCCAGCCTGGTCGGCGACGGTGAGACCGTACTCCTTGATTCAGGCACAACTACACTGGAGATTGCGCACTTATTGCGTTCTAAAAAAATTACTGTTGCTACCAACAGTATGGATATTGCGCAGGTTTTTAGTGATGATACCGGTGTTGAGACAGTATTGCTGGGCGGGACACTACGAAAGAATACGCGGGCTTTAGTCGGGTACCTGACGAATGACGCGTTGCGGAAGATGTATTTTGACAAGGTATTTTTAGCAACTAACGGTATTGATGTTGAATTTGGGATTACTACTCCCAATCTGACAGAGGCAGAGACCAAAAGATATATGCTCCACGCCGGCAAGGAAAAGATTCTGGCAGCCGATCATTCCAAGATTGGACAGCGAAGCCTGTGCCGGGTTTGCGGCCTTGAAGAGCTTGACTTATTAATTACCGACAAAGGCATTAATGATGCCGACAGGCAACAACTTGGCGAGTTGGTTAAAGTTATGACACAACCGATATAATAGCGGGAGGTGACCGGCTATGAATAATAATGGACAGCAGCAAATTGTAACAATTACGCTGAATCCGGCACTGGATCAGACCGTATATATACCACAATTTCAGGTGGGAGAGGTCAATCGTGTCAATGAGCAGCGTATTGATCCAGGCGGTAAAGGCATAAATGTGGCTAAGGTAGTCCGGGCCCTGGGTCACCCGGTTTGTGTTACCGGCTTTCTGGGGCAGGACAACAGTAAGAGATTCTTTGAGTACTTTCAAAAACAAGCCATTACCAATTTCTTTGTTGAGGTTGCCGGTGCCGCCAGGGTCAACATTAAAATCGTTGACGATCAAAGTGGCCGGGTAACTGAGATTAATTTTCCGGGATTAAATTGTACCGGTCAGGACCTGTCAGGTTTGGAAACGGTTATACAGCGGCTGGCCCAGGAGCATCAATGGTTTGTTATTGCCGGTAGTCTGCCGCAAGGCGTGCCTGATAATAGCTATGGGCGATTGATTGCACTATTGCAGCAACAAGGTGCCCAGGTGTTTCTTGATAGCAGCGGACCGGCCCTGCGTGAGGGCATTAAGGCGGTACCCTATGCGATTAAGCCCAATTTAGAGGAACTTGGCCAATTAATTGGCCGGCCTCTGGAAAAAGAGAGCGAAATCAGGGCTGCTATTGCCGATTTGCTGGCTGGTGGTATTCATGAGGTCATTGTGACCTTGGGCGCCAGAGGAGCGATCGTGGCCGGAAAAGAAGGAATGCTGCGCGTTACGCCGCCGGCTGTTGTTGCCAATAGTACGGTTGGTGCCGGAGACGCGATGGTTGCCGGGTTTGTTGTCGGCAAAACTCAGGGCTTGTCGCTCGCCGATTGTGCCCGTCTGGGAACGGCTGCGGCCACCGCCTCTGTTGTTCAACCCGGTACGCAGGCAGGTCCGGTCAAAGAAGTGAAAAAATTATTGACGCAGGTCCATGTTAGCAGTGGGGCAGCGGCTTTTTAAATACTATCAATACATGAGGCAGGTGTAGAAAATGATTGTACGCGAATTCGTAATTAATAATAAAAGCGGGTTGCATGCACGGCCTGCTACGTTATGGGTCCAGACAGCCAGCCGGTATCAGAGCAGCATCCGGCTCAAAAAAGCCAACCGTGAAGTAGATGGTAAAAGCCTGTTAGCCATTCTTTCACTCGGATTGTCGGCAGGTAGCAGTGTCGAGGTGACTGTAGACGGTCCTGATGAAGCGGCCGCGGCCGACGAGTTAGCAAAGCTGATCGCCGATTTGGCGGAAAAGGGAGAGTAGGCAAAAGCTATGGATAAAAAAAGATGGCAGGGAATTGGCGCGTCATCAGGTTATGTCTTAGGTAGAACCTGGCTGCTCCGGACAGTCGCCGGGTCAACTGCAGATCAGTCAGCAGCTGATCCGGGTGATAGCGACAGCAAAAGCCAGCTTGAACGTCTGCAAAAAGCCATTGTGATTACCGATCAGGCGCTCCTGCGGTTTGAAGAACAGGTCAGAACCGAAAAAGGGGAAGAGTTGGCGCAGATTTTCGCCGCCCACCGGCTGCTGTTGAGCGACCCGGCCTTTACTGGCGAAATGGCGCTGCGGATTGAAAATAATCTTTTAACGGCAGACCAGGCGGTAAATCAGGTAACCGCTGAAGCTGTGGCGATGTTAAGTGCTTTGGAGGATAGCTATTTCCGGGAGCGGGTTGTCGATATCAAGGATGTTTCGCAGCAATTGCTGCTGCATTTAGGCGGCAATAGTTCCGGTTTGAGCCAATTTCCGCCAACAGGCAACTGGATTGTTATGGCTGATGAACTAACGCCGGCCCAAACCATCTCTTTGCCTAAAGAGCGTGTGGCAGCCTTTATTGTCCGGAACGGCGGCAAAACATCACATGCTGCCATTCTGGCCCGCACCTACGGTATCCCGGCGGTTGTTGGTGTAAATAACGGCTGGGAAGAATTGATCGGGTTTAAGGCACTTGAGCTTGACGGTGATCAGGGGTGGGTTGGTGCACTTGACTCTACCGAACTTGACGTACTGCCAAGCGCTGTGGGAATGCCGTCGGCCGAACAAGTGGCGGCAGATGCAGCACCGGCTTATGCCAACATGACATTAGCTGCCAATATTGGCAACCCGTCTGACGTTGCTTTGGTGCACCGCTTCAAAGCACAGGGGGTAGGCCTGTACCGTACCGAATTTTTATTTATGGGCGAAACTCTTCCTACTGAAGAAGAGCAGGTAACAGCCTACAGTGCGGTGATTACCGCCTGCACCCCCCATACAACCGTAATAAGGACGCTGGATATTGGCGGCGATAAAAGGGCTCCGGCTTTAGACCTGCCTAAAGAGAAGAATCCGTTTTTGGGGGTTCGTGCTTTAAGGTTATGTTTTAAAAGACCGGAACTTTTTGAAACTCAGCTGCGGGCCATCTGGCGGGCCTCGGCGGCAGGACCAACTGCTGTGATGTTCCCCATGATATCAAATATGGAAGAGCTGCGGCAAGCCAAAGAATATCTTGAGAATGCCAGAAAGGCTGTCATCAGCCAAGGGCAGCCTGTTGGTTCTGTACAAGTCGGAATGATGATCGAGGTTCCCGCCGTAGTCTGGCTTGCCGCCAAATTAGCCCACGAGGTTGATTTCTTTAGTATTGGCACTAACGACCTGATCCAGTATTCATTGGCAGTTGATCGCGAGAATAGTGAAGTTGCCGATTTATATCAAGCCTATCATCCGGCAGTGTTGGGGATGATTGCCCAGGTGGCCCAGGCAGCTCAGTCGGCTGGTATCTGGACCGGTATCTGTGGCGAGGCGGGCGGCGATCATGTATTGGCTCCCTTTTTCGCCGGGCTGGGGATTGATGAATTGAGTATGTCGCCGGGGTTATTACCGAAGATGCGCCAGGCATTGGCCGGACTTGAGCGGGAGAAAATTGACAGCGACGGTTTTGTTAATAAAGTGCTTGCCTGCGCAACAGCGGCAGAAGTAAGCGACATGCTGACATCTTATAATAAAAAGCTTTCTTAAGAGGTGATAAAATGAAAACACGGGCTGTAAGATTGTATGGAAAAAAGGATCTGCGTCTGGAGAGCTTCGACTTGCCGGCAATAAAAGCAGATGAGATATTGGTTCAAATCATTTCCGACAGCATCTGCATGTCCAGTTATAAGGCGGCCGTTCTCGGGCCGGATCATAAACGGGTGCCTAAAGATGTTGCTGAACACCCGATTATTATCGGCCATGAAATGGCAGGTAATATCGTGGAAGTAGGTTCCAAATGGCAAGCGCAGTTTACGCCGGGAGAGAAGTTTGCCATGCAGCCGGCCTTAAACTACAAAGGCAGTATGGATTCCCCAGGCTACTCTTACCGCTATTGTGGTGGTGCGGCCACCTACGCCATTTTGCCGCAGGAGGTAATGGAACTGGGATGTTTGTTAAAATACGAGGGTGATGCCTATTATGATGCCTCGCTTGCAGAGCCTATGTCCTGCATCATTGGCGCCTTCCATGCCAGTTACCATACCGACATGGGTTCTTATGACCACCGGATGGGGATTGTCCCAGGCGGGAAACTGGCTATTCTGGCAGGGGCCGGACCGATGGGACTGGGCGCAATTGACTACGCACTGCACAGTGACCGGCGACCGGGAATGATTGTGGTGACAGATGTTGATCAGGCGAAAATAGCGCGGGCTCAAACAATTTTCTCGCCGGCAGAGGTTAAAAAAGACGGTATTGAGCTTGTGTTTGTCAATACTACCGGGATCGGTGATATACCCAAGTATTTGAAAGAACTTACCGGTGGTACCGGGTTTGATGATGTTCATGTATACGCACCCATAAGAGCAGTGGTGGAACAGGCTGATCAAATCCTGGGCCGGGACGGTTGTCTGAACTTTTTTGCCGGTCCGACCGATACGGCCTTTTCCGGGTTGCTCAACTATTATAATGTTCATTACAATGCTGCCCATGTGATGGGCACTACCGGCGGCAATACCAATGATATGATTGAATCGCTGCGGCTGACCGAAAAGAACCTGATCAATCCCGCTGTCATGGTCACCCATATCGGCGGCATAGACAGTGTGGCCGAGGCAACCTTAACCCTGCCTGAGCTGCCAGGCGGGAAAAAACTGATCTATACCGGTATTGATATGGAACTAACCGCCATTGAGGATTTTGCCGCCAAAGGGGAAATCAATCCCCATTTCGCTAAACTGGCTGAAATAACAAACCGGTACAAGGGCTTATGGAGCGCGGAAGCGGAAAAATATTTGCTGAAACACTGGTAACTATATATTTCGCAGTAAAGAAGTTTGCCAACGCTCCACCGCTGGCGCTTGACTTCCGCTTTTGCCAACACACCACCCGCCTGCAAAAACTTTAACGCGTTGTATATAGAAAACCTCTTGCAGTAACTTTTTGCTGCAAGAGGTTTTTTGTAATTGTGTGACAGATTTACCGGCGCAGCCTAGTTGGAATCCTGCCACTTAATCAGGTTCGGCTTAGGATCAAGGATCGACTGATATTGTTCTTTGCTGCCGTAAAGTGCATTCGGATCAAGCCGCTTGTAACGGTAGTATTTATCGAGGCGGTCAACAGGACGGGACCAACCCCAGTGTTGCAGCCGGGTCTGGCAGGGCACCCCCCGCAGATGGGTAAGATTCAAGGGGAAACGGCCGCAATGCTGCGGGGTTTCTTGCCAGCTATATTCATAATCAGCCTGGTAGCGCACCAGGAAGGGCCGGTAATGCAGGTGTGCCTGCCAGTAGCTGTCTTCCCGGTAGTGGGTTTTGCTCCACATATCATACAAGCGGAAATGATAGATATCCGCCTGGGGATTACGCAGCAAAAATGGCATCAGCTGAATAATGTTGTCTTCAAAGGTTTCGTCCGCATCCAGAATCAGTATCCAGTCTGGCTTGGTTGCTGCTGCCATAGCCCATAGCTGTTTGCGCAGCATAATCTCATTATGAAACCCTGCCTCGCTGTTTACGACAATCTGGTGCGGTGTATTGGCAAGACAATGCCGGCAAACCTCGACAGTATTGTCGGTGCTGGCATCATCGAGAATGACTACCTGATCGGCATAGCTGGCCGCATGGGTAAGTACCTTTTCCAGAAAGCGGGCAGACTCGTTGCGAACTAACATGGCAAGTGTCAGGCGGGGCGACGGCCTGCTTTCCTGATAGTCATAGTGTTCTTTGTGGAGCAGGAGTCCGGGCAGTTCCGATTCCCGGTACATATGGTAGGGGGGATAATATGTGTCGGCATAGAGTTCGAGGCCCAGTACCGCGGCCCGTACACAGAAATGCCGGTCTTCACCAACTAAGTCCAGATTGTCGATGCGGCGGAAAGAAACACCTGCAGCCAGTGCCTCTTTACTGAGTAAAGTGCAGGCCCCCAGGCCACCTACTCTATAGGTTCCGGGGCAGTGGAGCTTATGGATAAACTCCCGCTGGCGTTTGCCGGTTTCTTCTTCAGTTAAGGGGTTGCCATCCCCCTGTTCATGCAGGCGATACTGCCCCCCCAGCCATACTTGCGGCAGCGGAATTAATTCTTTCTCCCATTGGGTCCAATAAACCTCAGAGACAAGGTCTTTGCCGAGACTAACAAGATGAGTGATCGTTTTTGGGTGCAGCGCCAGGTCCGAATCGACGAGGAACAGATAGTCATATTGCTCCTCACAGGCCAATTGGATGAAATAATCCTTGTATTTTGCTACCTTCCATACAATATCCTCCTGCCAGTAATGGGTTTGCTCGTTGCAGCGGTAAGTCTGGGACCGCTCTGTTCCTGGCAAGACAGTAACACCGGGATTGGCTGCTGCAAATTGCTGCAGGGCAATACTGGGGGAATCATGATCATCGATAAAGATGAATGTTAGTATAAGCCCCGTCCTGTCCAGCGCCTGCAGGCAAGCAAGGAACTCGGTCAAAATGGCAGGCTTTTGCTTAATTGGGCTGGCAATCAAAACGCGTTTCACCGATAAATACCCCCTCCCAGAATGTTAATGGATCGGTTGGGTAGCTGTGCTGAGCAACTGCTGAGATTAGCAGCAGATTTTGCAGTGTGTCTGCGAGTAATGCCTGCTGAACATTTGCAGCGTGACCGCCGGACAATCCCAGCAACCGGCTCTGGAGGAGCAGCTGTTCCCCGCCTTGTTTCAGGAGGGGGAATACCTCAGGGTATACCCCCTGAGCAGGAGATATTATTGCCAGATACTGCACATATGTGCTACAGGCAGAAATAATTCGCGGGAGTTCATTGGCATTAATGCTTTCAAAGACTGTTAATAGAATAACTGCAATTGCCAGATCGGATTGGCCGGCATGTTGGGCACGCTGTAACAAGTCCCGCGTG
>JAQSXM010000177.1 GCA_029256645.1 Sporomusa sp.
CCAACCTTCTTCATCAGCGGGGCATAACGCTCACACATAATAAAGGGGTTGCTATCCCAGACCGGGAAGGCCTCGTGAACCTTTTCAATCGCGTCCATGCATTTTTCCCAGTCCCACATAAACTCTTTGTTGGTAATGCCTGCAAACTGACCGGCATACTGGTCAATCATGGGTGCACATACCACCCGGTCCACTGGCTCAAGGTTAATTGTGGCCACAAGTCTTTCCTCTGCTGTCATAACGTCTTTTTTTGCTGTCATTTGTTCCACCCCACAACAGTAGTTTTATCTTTCAGCTAACATGATAACGTAAATATTACCTCTTGGGAAATTGATTCTCCTTATTGCACCGATTTATAAATAAAATTCTCAGCAATTACTTCCCGGTTGCAGCCGCAATCATTGCCTTGACATTTTCCACCTTCGCATTTACCGGTACGGCGCAGCCTGATGCCAGAATAAAGCCCGGCCCCATATCCCTGATTAATTTTGTACTGTAATTATATACATCATCAGGCGTACCTAATGTAAACAGGGCAGCAGGCACATCCCCCTTAATACACATACGATTGCCGAGAACCTCCTTTATCTTGTAGATATTGGTGGCTCCGTCTGTTTCAAATACGCATTTTCCTGCCGGGAAATCCTTAAAGTATTCTAAATCACGTTCCCAGTTGGAATCAATATGGAAGTTAATGACCGCACCTTCTTCGATAATAACGTCAGCTACCTGTTTTAAATATTTCCAGACGAAACGTTCCCACAGCTTGCGCGAAAAGAATTCACTCGCGCCCCTGGCCGGCGATATAAACACATAAGTGGAATTGGTCGCACGGATTTGTTTGCGCATATTAACCAAAACCTCTTCTTGAATTACATCCAAAACAGCCTCAACCTTATCGGCTCTCTTATACAGGTCCTGAATGAACTTAGGCATGGAACGCCCGCCGCTCAGCAGCTCATTTACCAGATTGATAACAAGCGGGGAATACACCACATAACCGGCATCTTCAAAGTTTCTCACCATTTGCGGGGTATCTGCCAGTTCTGCCATGATCGAATCAAACGGGACATTTAGCCGTTTAACCACATAATCCTGCATAAAAGGTGTCCAGCCCTTATTCAAGATAGTATCATAATCCTCAATTGTCATAACTTCTTTTTCATCAAGCTGCCATACCACATTATCCGGCAATTCCCGCCCCGGCAGCTTAATATTGGTCATAAATCCTAAAGGAAACAGCAGTGCAGCCGCAAAGGCTGAATCGAACCCGTCAATGTCCCCCAGGTCTTTTATTGATTCCACCATTACCTTGTTCGAGGCTTTTAGGCTTGAACAAAAATCAGATAGTTTGACCCCCATGTGCGTAGCGCAGAAACCATCAGCCAAGGTTACTACCGGAGTTCGATCGGTTTTTTCCAGGGCTACCGCTTTTCTTATTCTTTCTTTCCGCTCTTGCAGCAACTCTTGTGGTGTTTTCATTATGTGCTCCCCCTTGCATATTAGTTAATGACACTGGCCTCAACATCTTTGCCGGTACGCAAACAGTTGGTAGCATAATATATAAGCCATATTTATAATAAACCGAAATAGATTCAGATGGAAATTCACTTTTCTCATTGCAGCAATAAAAAAAAACAATACTTTTTATTATGGATAATCTATAATTGAATTAGATTGCGACACATACGTTTTTTTGCTAAGCCTATTTTGAAACAGAACAATTGTTTACTTGCAATACTGTTACTACAAGATAGGTTATCAAAAAACCACACTTTATAAGTGCGGCTGTAATAACTATGTGCCATCTCTTTTGTCATTGTCGGGGCGATCTGACTCTTATCTTCGCCGGTACGTTTTGCCGCAGGAGGAGCTTGAGTGAAGACTGCAAATAGGTATTCCCCAACTCCATGCCACAAAGCCCCGGTACAACCTGTCTTCCAGCATTTGTTGCCTCCATAATTATAATAGTCTTAGTATGCTCGTCAAGTAGCCCCGCAATGCGGCGTATTCAGTAGGGTGGCAAAAGATAAGGTGCTGGTTCATCAGTGATAAACATTCCATAGGGCACGAGCCTAAATTATAGATGAAATAACGCATCACAGCCGATGCGTTATTTCATCTATTGTGGATTAGCTAACACTCCACAACAACAACATCTAACTGGTAAATGTGATGAATAAATTCATCAAAGGGATATTATAGGCCGAGATTATTGTTGAAGTATTGCTTGGCACAATTCTTGCTTACAAATAAGTACAGAAATGAAATTATCACAAAGATCTGTCTATTGCAATTCACTGTATTGTGAGCATTGTAAACTTACCAGAATTGCACTGTAATTTACTCAGCATTCTCTCATGTTTCAATTTTCCATATATTCTTAATTTAGGAGGAGTTTATGGACATTCGACAATTGGAAATATTCATTTGTGTCGCGGAGCGGTTAAATTTTACCGAAGCAGCCAGGCACTTATACCTTACACAATCAGCAGTAAGTTTACAAATTGCCGATTTAGAAAAGCAGCTTGACGTCAAACTGTTCGCAAGAAATTCTCATTCAGTGCAGCTAACAGAAGCCGGTCAGGTTTTTTTGAAAGAGGCTAAATTTATTATCACCGCCTCAGAAGAGGCAATAAAAAAAGCCCGCCATACCGCTTCCGGTTTTGCCGGTACTATAAAAATTGGTTTTTTAGAATCTCATACTAAACATTTTTTACCTAAGTTAGTCAAAGACTTTCGCAGTTCCTATCCGAAAATTAAATTAGTATTAACTCAATTTAATTGGGGCAGTCTGAACCTGGCATTAGAACGGGGCGATGTGGATATCGGTCTGACGATGTCAGTTGCATTACAAAACACACCGAAGGTCGTCTGGCAGATACTCTACCGGGATGTTGAGTGTTTTGTAATGCCTAACGACCACCCGCTAGCCAATCAGTCCCAGTTGGATTTAGCAGTAGTAGCGCGGGAACCTTTTGTTGTTCTCAATCGTGAAGTTGCTCCCTGTCCTTATGACTTTACCTTGCGCCTATGTGGCAACAGGGGCTTTACGCCTAACTTTGTGGAACGTCCTTTTCTTACCGAGATTTTACTTACACTGGTTGAGTCTGGCGAAGGCATCGCCATTCTCCCATACTTTACCACCAAACCCTATGCCAGTCCCAATCTCCGGTTTCTTAAGCTGGAGGGTGATGACGCGCAGATTGAGATGGTTGCATCCTGGAAGCGAACAAATAGGAATCCGGCAATACCCCTGTTTCTTAATAAAGCTAAAAGCGCCATCCAGTTTTTCCAAAATAGTATGGGTCTGCCTCCGTTTAGCGATAATGATATTTTCCCCCCACCCATTGAGGCACCGCTATGGAATCATCAAAGTGCACGGACTTCCATAGGTGTTAATTGCAAATAACCTGCAAAAGATTGGAATAAGATTGTCATGTATACTTAATTTATAACAAGAAGCATGGGCCTGACAGGCGCATGCTTCTTGTTATATGTGTTCTTGATGATAATGAACTTCACCCCCGTGGCAGGTTCATCTACTACTCACCCTCTAAATTGAACAATATAAGTCCAACATATGAAACAGTATTCTTTCCATTATAATACGGAATTCCACAAGCCTTTTCCAGATTCATGACATCTATCCCATAGGCTTCAACCGAGGCAAAAGCCTCATTAGGAAACCGGCACGGTTCATTGTCCAGGTAGGCACACTTTTCACAAAACTCACATGCTCCTGCATTCAATGGAAGAATCCCCTGTAGCTTGTAATCATTCTTAACACGCTCTAACAGCTCTCTGAATACCCCATCATGAACTTTTTTTGCAGCCATCATGCCGTTCCAGTCAAATGAGCTTTTCATTTGATGTACTGTTTGAAACAAGAGCCCGTGTTTATACTGACAGGCCTGGGCTTTTAATTCCGCAAACGGTCCGACGGCCGGGGGACAGACCCAATTGGTATTGTACTTTCTACATACATTCTGCTCACATGCTTTTCTAAAATCCTCGACAAATTTTATTTGGGTTACGTCGGCAATTGCAGCATGGTCAGCCTTTGCAGCTAATGCGGTCTGAACTAAATCACTAAGATTTGCTCCCATAATCTTACCTCCCACGATTCAAATAGTACCTCTGGTAAAAATTAATCACGAAAATTCGGCAACAACGGGTAAAAGAAGACTGCCAAGGCAATCTTCTTTTACTTATATATACATCTAGATATAGATTAGCGGATAACCTCTGCAGTGTCAATGTTTTTACACTATTCTTTCAATTAAATTGTTTTCTACCCTACCGGTTGCTTTAGAAGAAAAAGTCTAATTCAGCTTTCACAGTATTTAATTTGCCGGAATGAATATTGTCAGTCGCTTTCAGTGAAGCCGCCCAAAACATCATGCCAACATTTTTATCAAACATTACCATACCGCTTAGCTCAGGGCCTTCAAGACCCCAATCGTACTTTGAAACCCAATAATTATCCGGGGCTATTGATGACTTTGCCTCTGCTCTGATATAGCGTGCAGTTAGGCCATAAGAGCCTGGAGTGTTAAGATCGGCGCGTTTGTAGTTAAGTCCGGCTATATATGCCTTGTTCTGGCTGGATGCATTTGATTGCCCGTAGGTAGCGAACAACTGCAGGTCTTTGGCAATTATCTTATCTGCACCAACCTCCCACAGCCTGATATTATCTGAAAGAACCTTCGAATCGGCGCCATCAGTAGTTATGTTGTGATAAGCGGCTTTGAAATTAGCATCTTGGGAAATTGGCGTATCAAACTCCAGAGCAGCATAGCGGTTATCGGTAGTAGAAGAAATAATATACGGATTAGTGGCGTTTCCAACCCAGCCCTGCCTAAAATATCCATAGGTCAGGATCGTTTTAGACTTATCGCCTACAGCAAACTGAACACCCTCCACACCTTTGCGCCCCTGAGCGACCATCAGGCCATAGGCAGCTCCATAATCAAACTTGCCGGCCTTAACAGTAGTCGCACCGACAACACCTTCAGCATACATCTGGCCATTGCGCTGGGCGGCGCTGACTGAACCATCGGCCACACCACCATTGGACCAATAGCCACCACTTCTGAAATCTCTAACGGCTTCGTCTTCGATTTTTACTTGCCATTTGTCATTGACCTTATAATTTACGTACAAATCAATACCAAGTGCTGGATAGTGACCATCACGCGGGTGGGGGGTGTCCCCAGTCAGTCCAGTGGTATTTTTGAAATCACCAGTATTATCCCAAATCTGCTCTGACAAGTGCAGGAAACCGTTGAAGGTTAATTTTTCGCTTTTCTTTTCCAAGGTATCCATGCGAACACCCAGACTTTTCAGCTCACCTGTAAACTCGGCCGAGAGTTTGTCAATTAAGGCTTTGTCCTCTGCGCTCGCTTTTTCAGCATTCCACACCGCCCGGGCCACCATCTGCGCCATTTCATAACGGGTTACAGTCCGGTCGCCCTGAAATGCGCCTTTACCATCACCGTCAATCAGTCCATCCTGCTTTAGTTTGCTTACTGCCTCATACGCCCAATGTTTAGCAGGAACGTCACCAAAGGGGTTCGGAGTAGCCGCAAATGCACTACCGGTAAAACTAACTAATGATACGAATGCCAGAGCAACAGCCAATTTTTTCTTTAAGCTTGTTTCCTTTTTCATATTTCCCCCACCTTTAACTTCTCTCTTCTCATCCTGGAAATATCTATCATCCTATGCGTTATTTACCGGTAGCTGCCGCAACCATGGCTTTGACATTTTCCACTTTTGCATTTGGCGGTATGGTGCAGCCAGAAGCAAGAATAAAGCCTGCTCCCATATCTTTAATCAGTTTTGTACAATAGCTATATACCTCATCAGGAGTACCAAGAGTCAATAAGGCAGCCGGAACATCACCCTTAATCGCCATGTGATCGCCAAAAACTTCTCTGGCTTTATAGATATTGGTTGCTCCGTCCAGTTCAAAGACGCATTTCTGTCTGGGGAGTGTTTTGAAATAGTCCAGATCCCGGTCCCAATTGCCATCAATGTGCAGGTCTACTACTGCACCTTCTTCAATGATCATCTCAGCCGTTGCCTTCAGATATTTCCAGACAAAGCGTTCCCAGATCTTCGGCGAATAGAACTCGCTTGCCCCCCGGGCCGGTGAAATAAATACCACCATTGGCTTAACCGCTCTGATTTGCTGCCGGAAACCTACCAGCGTCTCTTCAAGAATAACATCTAAAACAGCCTCCACCTTGTCAGGCATCTTAAACACATCTCTCATGAATTTCGGGAATGAGCGGCCGCCGCTTAAGAATTCATTAACAGTAATTGATGCGCTGGGGGTATATACCAGATAACCGGCATCTTCAAAGTTTTTTGCGAATTGCGGAACATCTGCCAACTGTGCCAGTAGTGAATCAACATCAACACCTAACCGGTTTTTCAGGTAATCATAGCTAAAATCATTCCAGCCTTTATCCAAAATGGTGTCATAATCTGCCACAGTCATCATTTCCTGTTCATCAAGCTGCCATGGTGTATCATCAGGCAGCTCACGCCCAGGTAATTTGATCTTCGTATAAAACATTAACGGGAACATCGTTGCTGCCGCGAATGTACCGCCGGTTCCATCAACATCGCCTAAATCTTTTACTGAAGTCAGGATTGCCTCATGGGAAGCCTTCATATTGGAGCAGAAATCTGACAGCTTCATCCCGACATGTCTGGCGCAGAAAGCATCCCCGGTAAGGATAACCGGGGCCCGGTCGGTTTTCTCAAAGGCAATGGTCTTTCTCAATCTTTCAGTGCGTTCTTGCAGTAATTGTTGTGCTGTTTTCATAATTATTCACCCCTTAATTTATTTAAAGTTCTTAAACTTTCACATCAGTTGCTTTAGGTTGTTGGGTATAATTTTGCAACAGCAGGAGCACCCCTACACTCAAAAAAGCGACTGCACTAACTAACAGATAGAACCTCCCTGGCCCTTGGTTGAATGGTCCGGCGATCGCTTCGAACACGAAGGGCGCTACGAACTGACCAATACCGCTCAGGGCTGATGCCAGAGCAATACTAAACGCAACCCGTGTCGGCGG
>JAQSXM010000178.1 GCA_029256645.1 Sporomusa sp.
TACCTTAGGGGAGCCATTAATCCTTAGGCCATTACTAAGATTATAGCCGGCTCTGCCATAATTCAGTATGGTAACCCCCGGAACATCTCTTAATGCTTGTTCCAAATCGGTGTAATGCTGTTGCTCAATTTTTTCTTTGGTAATTACCGAAATATTAGCATTGGCTTCTGATTGCTTTACAGGTGTCTTGGTTGCTGTAACCACCATTTGGTCAAACTCATACTCGTCCACTTCTTCTGCATACGCAGCTCCCGGCGCCTGCCATAAGAGCGCACTAGCGACCATGGCACATAACCATGCATTCATTTGTTTTTTCGACTTACCTTTTTTCACAATTCTCATCTCCACATTTATTTTTATTAATAGACCGCGACACTGGGCGCAACAACATCGACTCTAATGAGCCAATAAAAAACTCCCAATAATTATTGGGAGAACAAACACATTGTTATGTCATATTCCGTCCCGGCATGAAAAACACGCCGGGACGGAATATGTACATTATATGTACGTTTAATCCCCTCCCCATCGCTCGTAGGTCAAAAGGTGATCGGCAAATAGGCAGTTCTCCTGGCTCTGGATCATTGTGCCTCCAAACCTTCCCAAGACATTTTTCGTCTCAGTGGTGTATCTTGGATTTACTCCCCATTACAGTGGCGGGACCGCGCCGGTTTTTAACCGGACTTCCCTATTAAGCCCCTAAGGGCACCTATTTCTATCGTTATTAAATTATTCGGTAAGATTACAAAATAAATGATGCTTTTCCCCTGTTAGAACTTGTATTTATAACTCAGCATATAGTTAATAGGGGCTGTATAGTAAGCCGAACTGGTATGATTAACATTGTCCTGACGATCCAGCAGATTGTCGATGCTCAAATTAATTTCACTGGTTGCATCGACGGCATAATTGACATTCAAGGTCGTTAATAAATAAGGCTTGGTTTCAAAAGAGTGCGCGCTACTTGGCGTAAGCACCCGTTTAGCCAGGTAATTTGCCGATAGGCTGGCCGTCCACTTATCCATATGGTACGTTGCCCCGCCGTTTAATTGTACCCTGCCGAAGTTTCTGTCCCAATAGTCCTTAACACCGGCTTTTTCGGATTTCGACCTTGCCTGGGGATTGCTATACGTCAGCCCGTACTGATATGACCAGCCGTTATTGCCCAGAATATCCGCGCTCAACTCTATCCCGGTATTTTTTAAATCTTCATTGACGGCATAGTATTTATTAGACAGTTTACTAAAGCTAATATTATCCTCAATATTATAATTGAACAATGCCACCCGCCATTTATGGTCATGATAATTCTTCTTCCAGCCGATTTCATAATGCTGGCCGGTCTGCGGACGCAAGTTCGGATCGCCGACCACCATACCGCTGTCTCCAGTAGAATACATTTGACTAAAGGTTGGCATGACAAAAGACTGACCAGCACTGGCATACAGGCTTTCATTCTCCGTCAATTTATGAACAAACTGTCCCTGTGCACTAAAGTTATGGTAGTTTTTATCTTTATCCGCACCGCCGGTCCAGCTTTTCCGGGCACTTACGGTAACGGTATCGGCCTCGCGCAGCGGCACTTCCCATTGCCCGTAAAAGGAATAATTATTGCGCTGATATTTGGTGCTTTCTTTAACCTCGGGCGTATACCTTTCGTTTTGATATGTCGTGCCAAACAATAGCGTGCCTCGGGTCGTTTGCCAGGACTTTTGCATGTCCAATCCATAAGTTTGGTTCTTTTCCTCAGAATCTTTCCATTGTGGATAGCCACTGCTATCACCGCTGGCATTGTAATAATCCGTACCTGTGGACTGCAGGCTGTTGGCGTTATAATAAAAATTCCCTTTCAAATCGCCGTCTTTCACATTGAGTTGAACAAAATCCTTGGTATTATCGTGTCTCCGGTTATAGCGCGCCTGACCGTCAAGTGAATAACCTTCGCCGAAGGTATAAGTAAACTTGCTGGTTGATTCATTATGACTGTACAACAAATCAACATCCTCATTGAACGCATAAGTGAACGCGACATTATTTTTTTCCGAACCATCAAACACATTATACATTTCCGGAATGGATAAAGTAGAGGAAATTCTGCCAATGTCGCCCCATTTATCATAGGTATAGCTGAGACCCAGCTTACCGGCCTGCACAGTCAGGCCATAGTTCTGCTGTCCGTAATTGCCGCCGCCGAGGGTAACCGTATTCTGCATTTCTTTTTTCATAATGATATTAATAACGCCGCCGGTAGCTTCACTGCCATATAAAACAGCGCCCCCGCCCTTGACCACCTCAATACGCTCCACATTGTCCAACGGAATATCTTCCAGATTATATAATCCTCTTAAATTTAATGGCGTGCCGTTAATCAATACTAACGTCCCTTTTTCTACGCCCCTGATGCTGACCTTACTAGTCATAGAACCAAGAGAAGCCCCGCCAGGACCTTTTGATTGATACACCATGCCTGTAGCCATGGACAGTGCCTGCTGAAGATTTCTGGCACCGGTATGCTTTAATTGTTCGCTCGTATACACATCGGTTGCTGCCCCAATATCCAAATCATTTTTTTCATACCGCTGGGCAGTGACAACTATGGTATCCAAAGTATGCTCTTCTGTTATTTCAGCAGAACTCGCACAAACTGTCGAGGCTACGGCCATCGTGGACAAAAACAGAGTAACTAAACCAATCCTTCTTTGTCGTTTACTTAATTTCATTTTACTCACCAGCTCCTCATCTACTCAATCAACTTACTTACCAACCTGTTCTGTTAATACCCTGCGTTAGCCACCTCCCTAAGTCGGTTAAGGGCATTTTCTTGCGGCGTCAGTACCGCCTGCGGAGAATTCTCCGGACACATAAAAATAACCCTCCATCGCTAGATAGAAGGTTATTTTCCACAGACGACCAGACCGAATCCATTTAGGAATACCGGCATAATCTACTAATTGTGTATGGCAATAACCCACCTCCCTATCGCTCGTAAGTACAAACGGTGTGTATAAGATTAAGGCAGGTATTCTGGCTCAGATTCCTCATATTGTTCCGTCTTACTGGCAACGTCCAGTGACATTCTCTGAACAATACTCATCTTTACAGCGGCGGGACCGCGACGGACTTTAACCGTTCTTCCCTATTAAGCCCTTACGGGCACCTATCTTTGCTTATGAAATTATCTTTATAAGTGTTTCTTACAAACCTCTCCACTAACGGTTACATCAATGCAGTTACATCCTTCCCTACGTTTTCCTATAACCAGGAAAAAAAAAGTGGGTCATAAAGACCCGTGCCTATAGGCACAAAACTTAAAGGAGTTAGAAAAATGGCAACTAATAAGAAAACTCCCAGCTGCTGTTGCAGTTGGGAGTAGTTCTACAGTGATACTAAATGAAAACTCCTGGTTAATACCAGGAGTAGATTCAACAAGTGGACACAATCAACCTGGATGATTCCAAGCCGATAAGTGTTTACTGTAATCTCCTCCCCATACCTCGTGGGTGAAAACGGTGATTGTCAGCTAGGCAGTTCTCCTGACTCCGGATCACAGCTTGCTTAAACCTTCCCAGAACCTTCGTCCCAGTGGCATATCTTAAGCTTACTCCCCGTTACAGTGGCGGGACCGCGCCGGCATTACACCGGACTTCCCTATTAAGCCCCGAAGGGCACCTAACTCAGACTATTCAATTATATTGCTATGAGTAATAGTATACAGGACATACTTTTCTTTGTCAAGATTTTCTAAAGCGTATTCATAACAAAACTGCGTTAATCCGACTTTTGATCCACAAATATTATCGACAAACCCTATAAGATTTCTGCAACAAACCGCTCCAATTGTTCGATATTGGAGCATTGATATACGCCAGTACAGCTTGGGCGATATTTTTCCATAATACAGTCATCACGATTCCACAAATTCAACTGTAAAGGATTCAGCCAATACAGAGCCGCTGCATTTTCCCTGATTTTATGTAGAACTTCACTGCCGTCCACTGTATTCCAATTATTCTTGGCATCCCCCAAAATCAGGACAGTTGTATTTTTATTTAATACACTAAGGTTATGGTCCGTAAATTGCCGGATTACATTGCCGTAATGAGAAAACCCGGTACGATTAAAACCCTTCAAACCACCGATCTTTTCAAGGGCATTGCTTACATCCTGTTCTTTAAAATACTCTGTAACCTCCAATAATTGATCCACAAACAGAAACGAGCAGATATTCGAATATTTTTTTTGCAAAGTATATACAAACAACAACATAAAGTAGCTGAATCTTCTCACTGAATTAGACATGTCACATAACAGACAAATATCCGGCTTTGACGGCTTTCTCGCCATCTTTACAAGTTTGAATGGTATACCACCGGTTTGCATTGCATGTTTCAGGCTCCTGTTTATATTAATCCGGCCTTGACTTGCCACCTTCCTGCGCCGTCCCTTTCTTACAGCCAGCCGCCTTGCCAGCTTTGTCACCTCACGGGACATGATTGAAAGATAAGCATCAGCAGCATCCAGGAAATTGCAACATTTAGGATTCTGCTTTTTCATCACCTGACTCAAATAATCCCGGCTCATATTCTTTACCTGAAGACGCTCAAATTCTGCCAGAAGAAAGTTCTGCCATAGCGCAAGGCTTTCCTGAGCACAATGATAATCAGCAGTGGAAAGCTGCCCCTGTTTATACTCCTCCTCAATTCGTTCAGACACCTGAAACCAGCCACTCTCCAGCTTGAAGCTTATAAGGGCCTCATCCTGGTTCTCGCATAAAAGATTCAGACTTAGATTATGTCGTTTAACAATAGCATAAATTAAGTCCACATCTTTTTTCAATACTGCCTCTGTTAATAGCGACACAGAGGCCCCGCCCCCCGTTTTGCCCAAACCGGCTTCGCCACAGCCTGCTTCCCGGGCTGCGGAGCCCTGTAGCAAAAGTACACCTGTATGGTCTGCCACAATTTCCGGGTCCGGTTCCAAAAAAAGTTCAACAAGCTGCTGAAGATACGCGGCACCCCATTCGGTTTTAAGCATTGTCGCATTTAATACATGATAAAAGGCATACTTATCCAGCCTATTTGTGTTCAATAATTTCAGAGCCTGGATGCTGTCGGCAATTTCCTGGGTGCTGACTCCAATGCCTGACCTGCGGAGAATCCTGGCAAGATCAAAGATGATATAATCCACGCAACCAGTCCTTTTGATTCACTTTTTCTATAATTTTAAGACAATCTTCCCGGTATTTCAAAAGTATATTCACAGTATTTACCACTATGTCGTTAGAAAGCTCTTGCACACCCATATGGCTTAGAATGCTTACCCAATCAATAACTTCGCTAATACTGGGATGTTTTTTTAATTTCTCCAGTCTTATATGTCTGACAAAAGCCACAGCTTGTTTCCCCAATACATCGTTAAGTGCCGGAAAGTACAGCTTCAATATCTCAAGCTCTCTCTGTTCATTAGGGTAATCCAAATATAAATATAAGCATCTTCGGCGCAGGGCATGACTTAAGTTGCGGGTATTATTGCTGGTAAGGATGACTGATGGTATACTGGCGGCTGTTACGGTTCCCGTTTCGGGAATGGATATTTGCCAGTCTGACAGAATTTCCAGCAGGAAGCTTTCAAATTCCTCATCACTTTTGTCAATTTCATCAATGAGAAGAACAGCAGCCGTTTCACTGCTGATGGCTTCCAGCAACGGCCGTGTCAGCAGAAATTCCTTTGCATAGATACTCTGACTCATATCAGACCAATTCTTCTGAGCTGCCCCCTGGGCTTGTATGTATAACAGCTGTTTCTGATAATTCCAGTCATACAAAGCTTTAGCCTCGTCAATACCTTCATAGCATTGCAGCCGGATAAGCTTCCGGTTCAGATATTGGCTCCAGGCCTTTGCCAATTCAGTTTTCCCGGCTCCCGCCGGTCCCTCGATCAGTATTGGCTTGCTCAACAATACGGAGACCTGGAGAAGCATCGCCGTATTGTCATCGGTAATATAGCCTTTCTGCCTCAAGCCTTGCTTTAATTCTTCCCATTCGTTTATCATTATTTGTTCCATAGTTTCCTCTGCCTGTAACAATAATTTTACGCTAAACGACCTTCTCTGTATCCAATCTGGTCCACCCTTTTTTTACCAGTATATCAGATTTAATGCCAGGTGACCAACATACTTTTACCTTGAGGTTTGCTCTCTATTGAAAAAACCGTTCCTATACTTCACCTGTTAGCAATAGCCTCGATTTGTTTCTGCCTCAGCCATTCGCCCCGTTTTTCCCCTTGTAAGGTTTTAGCAACAGGATCCTCCGGCAGTAAAGCTAATACTGCCATAACTGGCGTCAATTCCGGGAGACTCAGTCTTGCTGCCGTGGCAATGATATCAAACTCCTCAATACTCAATGCCCCGCGCCGTAAGCGGTTAACGGCGTCTACGATCCTGTCCGGACTGGGTGCTGCCAGGAATGCGGCAGTATTGCCGGCAATAACAGCCGCCGCAAGCCAGTCACCCGGTAATGTCATCCTGTTGTTCCAACGCCTGAGTTGATCCTGATCAAGTGCCAACCCAAAGGCGGCGAACCTTAGCTTAGGCTTTGGGGTCACCCGGGCCACGGCATCCAGGTTAGCCATTGCTGTGTCGAATTGAGCCTGAGACAACCCGGAGATTTCGCTAAAAGCAGCCGGTAATAACTGAGCTGCTGCCAAAGCCTTAAAAAACCGCGCCGGTTGCTGCGCTACTGCCAAAACCTTCATCAATTCCGCGAGCAGCCGCTCGACAGGTTCGGCAGCCAACTCGACAGCAACCGTACTGGCAAGAGCCACTGTGCCGGACTCGATCTCAAAACCAAAACGGGCAGCCTGACCGGCCAGCCGCAAAGCACGGATTGGATCTTCCGCAAAATGCTTGCCTGTTGCCCTAAGAATTGAGTCCTTAATATCCTTGCGTCCATTAAAGGGATCAATAACCTCGTTAGTCAAACAGTCAACAGCGATCGCATTGACGGTGGTATCACGGCGGAGCAGGTCTTCTTCAATAGTTATCTTCGGATTGGAGGCCACCTTAAAGCCCTTGTGGCCGCTGCCAACTTTG
>JAQSXM010000179.1 GCA_029256645.1 Sporomusa sp.
GGGCCAGGCACTATCTTGGTGCGTTCTTGTTCCGGGGTGACGAGGTGTACAAGCTGGTGGGCGATCTCTCCGGCGGGGAAAAGGCGCGGCTGGCGTTATTAAAGCTGATGCTGACCGGGGCTAATTTCCTTATCCTTGATGAACCGACAAATCATCTGGATATCTCGGCGCGGGAGGCTGTTGAAGAGGCGATTATGAATTTCCCGGGGACTTTCCTGACTGTTTCTCATGACCGGTATTTCCTTGATAAAGTGGCTAACCGGGTCGTCGAGCTTACTGGCGGGCTGTTGACCGAATATGCCGGCAACTATAGCTACTACCGCGACAAAAAGGCAATTACGGAAAAGGAAGCAGCCCAGGCGGCCAGTCAGGCCAGTGTCCTGGAAAAGAAACAGGGCGGCAGGCAGGAACGTACAGCTCAGGTCACTGCCGGCAAAGGCGGCAGCTGGCGAAAGCCGGATACGGCCCGGCTGGTCAAGAAGCTGGAAGAGGAGATTGCCCTGTTAGAGCAGGAGGTCGCCTGTCTTGAGGCGCAGCTCAATGACCCGGCCAGCCATGCAGATGCCGGGCTCAGCCGGGAACTGGCTGATGCGTATGCCGCACGGCAGGCCGGTCTTGATGAAAAGTATCTGGCCTGGATGGAGCTTACAGAGGAATAGTGGTAACGGACGCCGGTTTGGCGTCCTTTTTGTTGGTGTCGGCGTGGCCCGAGTGTTGACCTGGGCCACGCCGGCTTTTGTTTTCACTCACCGGTAGTGATATGCTGGCGGCAAGCGCTAATTTAGAGGGACCGGTTCCTTGCCGACAGGTGAGGATAATGACAATAGAACAGTTGGTCATGGCGGCTCAGGCCGGTAGCGGGGATGGGACGGCGTTTGCGGAGGTGTGCCGCCGGTTTACGGGACTGGTGAACAAGTATGCTAATCAGCCGCATCTGAGCGGGATCAAAGAGGAGGCTGTAGCTGAAGGCTGGCTGGCTCTGGCAGCGGCGGTGCGGACCTATGATCAGGCAAGTGTTGTATATTTTGCCGTTTATGCCGAGAGACGGGTCAAATATGCGATCTGGAATCTGTTTAAACGGGAACGGCGGCGCTGGCAGCGGGAACTGCCGCTGACCGGTGGCGGCACAAATGAGGACGAGCCGGACGAGGCAACAGGCTTGCTTGATATTCTGGCTGCAGCCGATCATGTTGAACTGGCGGCCGAGGGTAATTTTATTAGCACTGTCATTGGGCAGGCATTGGCTGCCCTGCCGGAAAAACAACGGCTGGTTATCAGTAAAACCCTGTTGGACGACAGGCAACTGTCCGAGGTGGCAGTCGCACTTGGTGTTACGCCCCAGGCAGTCTATGGCTTGCGGCAACGGGGGCTGGCCTGTTTGAAAAAGCACTTGGGAAAAATATTTTTTGTTTTGCCCGTTTAAAAATGCAGCCTGCCGGAATGTTTAAGAGTAAGGGGGTGATTACAGATGGCAGTGGTAAAAGCGCCGCAAAGCGGCAAGGTAGTCCTCAAGGTGCAGACCGGTATCAATGCAACCGGCAGCCCGGTGTTCAAACTCCGGACGTACGCTAACGTCAAGTCTGAAGCAGCTGACAGCGATATCTTCGCGGTAGCTGAGGGCCTGGGCAGTCTGCAGCAGCACACGCTGGTGGATATTGTCCGCCAGGACATCAACAATTTGATTAATCAGTAACAGCCAGGGGAAGTACTGGTAAGAGAAAGGAGGGAAAGTGATGATTAAAACGTTGGAAATGGTGTTCCGTACAAATGCCGGCAAGGAGGCAATCCTTAGTGTGCCTGATCCCAAAGATGGTTTGACACTGGCTGAGGCCCAGGTTGTCATGCAAGACATTGTGACGAAGAATATTTTTAGCATTAAAGGCAGCACACTGGCGGAAACGGTAGAGGCCCGTATTCGCAGCCGTGAAACCGTAGCTCTGGTGTAAGTAGTGCAAACGCCCCGGTTTTGGCCGGGGCGCTTTGTTTGTAAAAATAAAACTTTTAAATTGAGTATGAAACGGTTATAATAAACATAGAACATAAAAGAACGCTCCTGGTGCTAACAGGGGCGTTCGGGGAATAGGGAGGCTAACCGCTTAGTTGCTTAATAATCCAAAAGATTATTAAAGCGAACTCGCTTGAGATTGTTAATTCAAGGTTGTTAATCTTCAAGCGCATACAAATCACCTCCTTATTCAGTTTGGGACGGGCTGTAATCCCGTCCTTTTCTATTATAACAAAAAGCGCCTTTCAAAGGGTGCTTTTTATAGCAGAAACGCCCTGTTACAGAAATTCTGTAACAGGGCGTTTGTTTTGTACATTGCAAACTGCTTGTCATGGCCTGGTATTCACTACCCTGATCCTGTTAGCGGATGAGGTAGAGGAGCGTGGTAGCAATGTACGCAGTTGAGGAGAATAAGGCTACATGAAAAACATAGGTGGCAGAGCGTGACGGCCGCTCAATGGCGCGGTTCTGAAAGTAGTGATAGGTGTACATGTTTTCTTTCACAGTTGTTATGCCTCGCATAATGTAAATTATTGTAACAATTACTCTTCTTTTGTTTAAAGTACTCCATTGTTGATAAAAATCCTGCTAGAAAAATGAAAAAATGCAGGATTTTTTGGCAGGTGTTGCGAATAAGAGAAGGAACTTATGTTTGGGAGTTAGTAGAGTGGATAACAAACTTGAAGGTATTGTTGAAAATATAACGTTTCAGTCAACTGACGGCAGTTTTACCGTGTTTCGCCTTAAGCCGGACGGTGATAACGGAACAGTGGCCGTTACCGGCAGCTTTCCGGCGCCGCTGGTTGGTGAGCAGGTGACTTTGACCGGCGACTGGGTGGAGCATGCCCGTTATGGACGGCAGTTTAAGGCAGGTCACTGCCAGCGGGTTGCACCTACCTCGTTGCAGGGCATAGAACGGTTTTTGGCTTCAGGGGCGATTAAGGGCATTGGCCGGGCGATGGCCGCCCGGCTGGTTGCGCATTTTGGTGCCAGGACGCTGGAGGTTATCGAACATTTCCCGCATCGTCTGGCAGAAGTGGAAGGCATTGGCGATAAAAAAGTGGAGCAGATCCGTAAGGCTTATGCCGAGCAGGCTGAGCTGAAAGAGGTTATGCTTTTTTTAGAGATGCATGGGGTTACCGGGGCGTATGCGGCCCGGATTTTCGCCTGTTATGGTTCAAATTCGGTAGGGGTGCTGGAGGCAGATCCTTACCGGCTGGCCGAAGAGGTAAAAGGCATTGGTTTTCGTACCGCAGACCAGATTGCGATGGCGGTCGGCTTTGACCGGGACCATCAGTCCCGGCTGGCTGCCGGGGTACAGTTTGCTTTACTGCAAACAGGTTTGGCCGGGCATTGCTGTGTGCCGGAAGCGGTGTTGACAGAAGAGACTGCGAAGCTGCTCAATGGTAACAAGGTTGATATTGCCGGTGTTGTCAGTGAACAGATCAAGCTTGGCAAACTTTATACGGAAGACTTTCATGGGATGACTCTGGTGTATCCCCGCTATCTGTACCGGGCTGAACTGGCAGTGGCTGAACGCCTGCTGAGGCTCAAGGAGGAAGCCAAGCCAATCGACGGGTTGGATAGCGATATACTCATTGATGACTGGGAAGCAACAGGCGGGGTAACGCTGGCGGACGCGCAGCGTCAGGCTCTGGCGGCAGCCCTGTCGCATGGTGTGCTGGTATTGACCGGCGGGCCGGGCACCGGGAAAACTACGACTGTGCGTGGTATTCTGGCCCTGCTGGAAAAGCAGGGGGGGAAGATTATTCTGGGTGCCCCTACCGGCCGGGCAGCCAAGCGGCTGAGTGAAACCACCGGGAGGGAGGCCATGACCATTCACCGCCTGCTGGAGGCCGGGGGCGGGGCCGAGGATGAGCCGATGTTTGCCAGGGATGAACATAACCCGCTGGACGCCGATGTGGTTATTGTTGATGAAACGTCGATGATGGATATGCCGTTGATGAGCTGTTTTTTGCAGGCGGTTCCTGACGGCTGCCGGGTGGTGCTGGTCGGTGATGTCGACCAGCTGCCGGCTGTGGGACCAGGCTCTGTGCTTAAAGATATTATTCGTTCAGAGTCAATCCCGGTGGTGCGCCTGACCGAGGTCTTCCGGCAGGCCGGCGAGAGTATGATTGTGCTTAACGCCCACCGGATCAACCGGGGGCGCGCACCTGAATGCGGCAGTACTGATTTTCAGTTCCGCGAACAGGCTGACAGTGAAGCGGCCGCACAGGCGGTTGTTGAGTTGTGCCAGACTGAGCTGGCTCAGGAAGGGTTTGATGTTTTGCGGGAGGTGCAGGTATTGTCGCCAATGCACCGTCAGCCCTGCGGGGTCGAGAATCTAAACAGGCTGCTGCAGGCGGCGTTAAACCCGCCTGCAGAAGGCAAGGATTTTCTCCAGGGTGCTAATCAGATGTTGCGTGAAGGCGATAAAGTCATGCAGATTCGCAATAACTATGGCAAAAAGGTATTTAACGGCGATATTGGTACTATTGTGGCAATTGCCGACGGCAAGGTGCTTGTGCGCTACCCGGAGGATGATGTTGTCTACGATAAAGGGGAGCATGACGAACTGACGTTGGCTTACGCTATGAGCGTCCACAAAAGCCAGGGCAGTGAGTACCCGGTTGTCGTTATGCCGCTGACCCCGGGCCATCACATTATGCTGCAGCGCAACCTGTTGTATACGGCGGTTACCCGGGCCAAGGAGCGGGTAATCCTGCTTGGTACCCGGGCGGCACTCAATACTGCGGTGATGAGTGACCGGACCCGCCGCCGCTATTCGCTGCTGGCCGAACGCCTGCGGGGTGAAAGCCTATGCTAAAAGGCTGGCTGGAAGCCTTGCTGGCACTCATCTTCCCGCAACGCTGTCCGGCTTGCCGGCAATGGGCAGACAGCTATGGATGGTGCCAGGCCTGTCTGGGCAGATTAGCCAAGGCCACTCAGGTAGCGCTGTCGATCCATAACCTGACCGCCCTGGATGAATGCCAGGCAGTTGTCGACTATTCCGGCCCGGTCCGGCGACTGATCCGTGATATGAAGTTTCGCCGCATTACCAGGCATGCCGAACGCCTTGGCCGGCTGCTCGATTATGCCATAGCGCCTGGGTATTATGAGGGGATTGATGCGGTAGTACCTGTACCGCTCCACGCTGATCGTCTCAGGGAGCGTGGCTTTAACCAGACCACGCTCATCTTTAAACCCTGGGCAAACCGGCAAGGTCTTAACTGGCTGGAGGCCTTGGAGCGAACCAGGGAGACAGCCCCCCAATGGGAGCTGTCTCTCAAAGAACGGCGTAAAAACAGTAAGGGCGCGTTTGCGGTAACGCGCCCTGAACTAATTAGCGGTAAAAGCATTCTGTTGGTTGATGATATCCTCACCAGCGGGATTACGATGAATGAGTGCGCCACGGTATTGAAGCAGGCCGGGGCAGTTAAGGTTCAGGGTCTGGCGCTGGCCAGCGGGGCGAGGTAGTGTTACCCTAACGCATCGATAAAAGCCCTGACAACCTCGGGGTCAAAGGCCATTCCGGACAGGCTGAGCAGTTCCCGTACCGCCTCGTCCTTGGTCTTTACCCAGTTCTGTGTGCAGGGGTTGATAAACCGGTCATAATGGTTGGCAACGGCAATGATGCGGGCGCCGAGCGGGATGTTTACGCCCTTGAGCCGTTTGGGGTACCCTGTACCGTCAAACCGTTCATGATGATAACGGATATAGGGAATGAGTTCCTGGCAGCAGGGGATGTTTTCCAGCATGCAGCTGCCGGCATTGCAATGGTTTTTGAACACGCTCATCTCACGGGTTGACAGATAAGGCACTTTGGACAGCACTTGGTTAGGCACTGTAATATGCCCAATATCATGTAACAGTGCTGCCATGCGAATCCGCTCAATCTCTTCCCGGGGCAGCCGCATTTTTGCAGCAACACTTACTGCATAATTAGCGACCTGGTGGCTGTGTAAGAACAGCTTCGAATTTTTTAGTTGGATAAGCTGCATAAAATTGCCGATTATACCATTGATTGTTTCGGTATCACCGGCATAAATCTCAGGATCCTGCATTAGCGTCAGCATATACACGACAAACTGCCTTTCATTGGAAACCAGTGCCTGGCTTTCGTTCCCATAATATACCGGCCTGTTTTCCATAATATTATAAATGAAAAGCGAGATTGCTTCACTGAAGGGATACGAAGTACAATCTCACCCGTAAAAACTACAAAATAAGCAATATTGTTAATTAGCTAAAAAGCGTCATAATCCTGCTAGTTTAATAAAAAAAATGTCTAATATTTTTAAAATGAGTCTAAAGACCTAGGCTAATTAAGCATCAATAATATATAATAAAGATAGTGGAAGATAAAGGGGGCAGCGCTATGGGATTAGATAACTGTCCGGAGTGTGGCAAGCTGTATGTAGAAAATGTAGCCAGGCTTTGTCCGGAGTGTTACCGCAAGCAGGAAGAGGATGCGGAGCAAGTAATGGAATACCTGAGAGATACCAATAAAGCAACATTGGAAGAGATTCATCATGCTACCGGGGTTAAGCACAAAATAATCCTGCGTCTGCTGCGCAGTGGCCGTATTGTCGGTGGCATTTCTTATCCCTGTGACAGCTGCGGCGATCTGATTACTGAGGGACGGATTTGTAATAAATGCAGTAAGAATTTCCTTGATCAGATAAGAGCCGAGGAGCGTCATAAAGAGCATGAGCCTGATGTGAAAATTCGTTCACGCATGTACGGCAGAGACTCGGATAATTGAGATCGTTGATAATAGGAGTAATATGTTCATATCGAGAGTAAATGCAAGATAAACTTCTCTAATCACGTGTGGCGGGGATTAATAACCCCGCCATTTCTGTCGATATTAAAAGTAGAGAATTTCCGAGGTGTGAGGTGTTCACTATGAATATAAAAAATATCCATAATATTACTAAAGCTTATAACGAGCAAACGAAAATATCAAAGAACTCGAAAAGCCAAGAGGCAAGTCCAAATCAACGCCCGGACGAAGTAATTTTATCCAGTCATGCTCAGGAAGTAAGCCAATATCTCAAGACTTTAAAAGGCGTG
>JAQSXM010000180.1 GCA_029256645.1 Sporomusa sp.
AAGATAGTTTTACCGACAATTTACCAGGGAGGAAGCATGAGCCTGAGAAGTGATGAGCAGACGCTGGCACTAAAACTATTTACAGTTCTGGCCCGCACGCATAATACCCTGATGGAGATCGACCGGCGTGATATCAGGCGATATGGCCTGAATCAGACGGAGTTTGCGGTACTTGAACTCTTATATCACAAAGGGGCTCACCCGCTGCAGCAGATCGGTGAAAAAATCCTGATTACCAGCGGCAGCATCACTTATGTTATCAACAAGCTGGAGCAGAAAGGCCTGCTGGAGCGCAAGCCCTGCGAGGAAGACCGGCGGGTTATCTACGCCGCGTTAACTGAAGAGGGGGGCAGTCTCATAGACGCGATATTTCCCCGGCATGCGCAAACGCTGACGCAAGCCTTACGCGGACTGACACCCGAGGAAATGCGGCTTGCCATTGAACTGGTAAAGAAAATCGGGTTATATGCGCAGCAAAACTCATAGGCAGTGAATACACGGGTGTAATTTTAAAAAATATATAGTAGGAGGTAAGGATGATGATGCTAAGAAATTGGGACAAACACAGGGATATCGGGATATTGTTGTTACGGGTGGGCATTGGTTTAATGTTTGTTTTTCATGGCTGGCCTAAAATCTCCGGGGGTGTTGAGACCTGGGCTAAGCTCGGGACGGCGATGCAGCACCTGGGGCTTGGCTTCGCGCCGGTTTTCTGGGGCTTTATGGCGGCCGCTACTGAATTTTTCGGAGGAATGCTCATTGCTGCCGGCTTACTGACCCGCCTGGCCGCCATGGCCTTAACCTTTAACATGTTTGTTGCGGTAGTGCTTAAGTTTAGTACCGGGGCTGGTCTGGCTGGAGCCTCGCAGGCCCTTGAAGTCGGTTTCGTATTCCTAAGCCTGATTTTTATCGGAGCAGGCCGGTATAGTGTTGACGGATATTGCCAGGAGAGACATATGCCTCCGTTAACCCGGTCTGTAAAGTAGAGAGGATGAGCGCTATCAATACCATCAGAACAATACGCAAGATTGTGACCGGCTCGGCGCAGGTTGACGGGGCGGGGGTAAAGCTGGTCCGGGTGATTGGCCGGAACGATACGCAGGAGTTTGATCCGTTTCTGATGCTGGATGCCTTTGACTCCCGCAACCCTGACGACTATACCAAAGGATTTCCGTGGCATCCGCACCGGGGCATTGAAACAGTGACCTATCTGATTAGCGGCGATATTGAGCATAGTGACAGTCTGGGCAACAAGGGCAGCATCCTGGATGGCTGCTGCCAGTGGATGACCGCAGGCAGCGGTATTCTCCACCAGGAAATGCCGCAGTCTTCGGAGCGGATGCTGGGGGTTCAGCTGTGGCTGAATCTGCCCCGCAGCGACAAGATGACTCAACCGCAGTATCGCGACATCTCCGCTGCGATGATCCCCAGGGTGCAGGAGCCGGGGGCTGTTGTCGGGGTAATTGCCGGTCACTACGGCCAGGCAACAGGCGCGACCCAGGGCGATTATGTGAAAACACTGTTTCTTGATGTGGCGCTGGAACCAGACAGCGAGTGGCAGCTGCCAACCACGCAGGAGGCTACGCTGTTTATCTACATCGTGGCCGGGGCCGGCTATTTTGCTAACGATACGCAGAATGTGATTGCCAGCCACCAGGCAGTACTTTTTGAGCAGGGAGAACAGTTTGTCGCCAGGGCGGCAGGGCAGGGCCTCCGGTTCCTCTTGTTTTCCGGACAGCCTCTGGGTGAGCCGATTGCCTGGGGCGGGCCGATTGTCATGAACACACGCGAGGAATTGCAGCAGGCTTTCCGGGATATTGAGGACGGGACCTTTATCAGAAAATAGTGCATTATCTGAAGAAAGCAATCTCCAGTGACTGGGGATTGCTTTCTGTTTTTTTTATACTATAATGAAATCATTGATCCCTGTTGCGGAGTGTGGGCAGGTATAAAAGGGAGCGGTCAGTTGTGACGGTGAAGTTATTCTATTTTGCTTTTGATTTTATTTTACCACTTGTTGTGGGTTACTATCTGCACAGCAAAAGCCTGTTGAGCGAAAAAGCCTGTGACCGGATTATCATGATTAATATTACGGTGTTTTGTACCGTGTTGTCGCTGCTCAGTATTTGGGTAGTGCCGCTGCAGACCGGTGTTCTGCTCTGGCTGCCGGTCTTTGGGATTATTCTGAGTTTTGTGCCGGCACTGGTGGCTTATCTGCACAAAAAATATGAAGACGGCCCGGAAAAGGCTAGTTATCTGGCCTCGGCGATGTTGTCCAATACCGGGACCCTTGGCGGGCTGTGTACGTTTTTTCTCTTTGGCGAACCGGGTTTTGCCTATATCCAGATCATTGCCCTGGCCCAGAATCTGCTCTTTCTGTTATTCTGCTTTCCGCTGGCGCATTATTATCAGCAGCTGTTTCAAAACAGCAAGGCTGCCAGCAAACTGAGTTATACCGCCTTGTTTTTTAACCGCAAGCAGCTGCCTGTGGCCGGATTGGCGGTTGGCGCGCTGTTGTCGGCCACTGCTGTGCCCAGGCCGGAGGTGCTGGGGGATGTTTTTCAGGTTCTGATCCATGTGTCGGCCTGGACGGCGCTCATCCCGGCCGGTTACTCGATTCATTTTTCCACCATGAGAAAGTACTGCGGCTGCTGCATCAAAAGCCTTGTGCCGATCAAGTTCATTGTTTCGCCGCTGGTGGCCATTGTGCTGGCATATCCGCTGTTTAGTGATCCCGTTATTTTCGGCTCAATCCTGATTGCGGCCAGCGGGCCGACCGGCATTAATGCCATTGTGCTGGCGCGCCTGTATAATCTGGATCTGGACCTGGCCGGGGCGGCGTTTTTCCTGACAACCGCCGTTTTTCTTGGTGCCGTGTACCCCATCCTGTTCTTATGGCTGCATGTTTAATAAAAACCGTATCAGAGCTTTTGGGCCTGATACGGTTTTTTTATATTCTGCTATTTCTTGGTACGGTTTTGCTTTACGGAACGCAGGTGTAAATGAGGTTTGCCAAATAAGAGTGTCCGGTGTTTCGCTTTTAATTTATTAATGATCCTGCCGTCGGTGCTGCGAAGCGCTTTTCTGGTTTTATCCAGGGTATCTGCCAGGCAGCAGGCATATTTGATATATTGCTTCAGTTTCTCGCTCATCCGGCGCAGCATTGGAATATGGGGGGCCAGTTCAATTTCCTGTAAACTGACTATCTGCCGGAAAACATAAAACTTCCACATTTCGATCGCAATAATGACAGGCAGGATAACGATCATTAGCGTAGTTATAATTTTTAATGTTAAAGGGCTGGCGGAAGAATTATAAATATCCAGGCTCCAGCGGGGGTCAAGGCTGGACACGATGATCCGGGGATACAAGCCGGTAAAGAGGGCGGCAGTCAGGGAGATAATCGCAAGGCAGCTGAGACCCAGACTGTGGCGATATTGCTCCTGTCCCAGATACTGGCCGCTGAAAAACAGGCAGCCAATTGTTGCTACAGCCAGTACAAAGACCAGACCTTTATGACCTGCAGTTGTCGAGGCAACCGTTAGGATGGCAAGGCAAACAACTGTCAGCAGGGTATATTTGACTGTGGCCAGGCTTGCTTGCTTTATACGCTGGGACAGGCTGGATTCCAGTTTCAAAGCAAGATAGATCATTCCCTGGGATAAGAACAAGAGAACATAGGTGAGGCCGCTTACCAGGGAATACATGCTGATCAAATCAAAGAAGCCGCCGCTGTATTGCTTGTCCCCGGCAATGGGTAAGCCGCCCAGCATACTGCCTAACGTAATGCCCCATAGTAACGCCGGAACCAGGCTTCCCCCGAAAATCGACCAGTAACAAAAGCGGTGCCAGGCTGGATAATCATCTTTATTGTGGAGTTCAATGGCCAGCCCCCTCAGCACCAGGGCCACAAGAATAATAAACAGCGCGAGATATAACCCGCTGAACAGTGTGGCGTACACATGGGGAAAACCGGCAAACAATACGCCTGCCGCGACAATTACCCATACCTGACTGCCTTCCCATACAGGGGCAATTGTTTTGATGATTGCCTGTCGTTCGATAACTGTTTTGCCGGCAAAGGGCAGCAGCATGCCGACGCCAAAATCAAGGCCGTCTAATACGAGAAAGCCGGTAAATAAGACCCCGAATAAGAGGAAGCAGAGTATGTTTAGATCCATGCAGCACCTTTCAAAAATATCGCTAAGGTTATGATTCAGGCCCGGCGACAATTACCTTTCGCATGAAATATATTGCCGTAGCGGTCATGGCCAGATAAATGACCGTATAACCGGCCAGGGTGAGCCCTATGTTTACCAGGGGTACAACCTTCGAGATACCCTGTTCTGTTCGTAACAGGGTATATACAATCCAGGGCTGACGGCCTACCTCGGTAATAATCCAGCCTGCGGTATGGGCGATATAGGGTAACGGGATGCTCCACATGATGGTCCGGAGCAGGAACGGGCTTGCTTCCAGCCTTTGTGTCCGCCAGTACCAATACACTACAAGCAGCAGCACCACCAGGTAGATACTGATAAAGAGCATAATCCTGAAACTCCAGAATAACAGGGCAACCGGCGGTATATACTCGTCCGGGCCATAGGTGGCTGTAAAGCTGTCTTGCAGGTCTTTCATACCCTGCACCCGGGTATCTAAGTGGTTGCCAGCCATTATGGACAACAGGCCCGGCACTGATAGCTCATACGAATTCCTGTTATTGGGCTTGTCGATCAGGGCCACAACTGTGAAGGGAGCCCGGTCGGAGGTTTCCCATAAAGCCTCCATCGCCGCGCGTTTCATCGGCTGGGATTTCCCCAGATATTGCGTATAAATATGGCCTGTGCCAATGACCAGCGCAGTGGCAATTGCCGCACAGATAAAGCCCATTCTAAAGGAAAGTCTAAATAGACCGGTATACCGCTTGTGCAGCAGATAATAGGAACTGACTGCGAGCATAAAGAAACCTGCAGTCAACAGCCCGGACAGGACTGTGTGAGAATACTGGTAGAAAACATAGGGATTTGTGACAACCGCTATAAAATCAAGCAGCTCCAGGCGGTCACCGGCAAGTAGATACCCCACAGGGCGCTGCATGAAGGCGTTGGCTGTCAGAATCCAGAAAGCCGAAAGATTGGCCGACACAGCCACCAGCCAGATGGCTGCCAAGTGAAGCCGCTTGGGCAGTTGGTCCCAGCCATAGACCCAGAGGCCGATGAAGGTGGATTCCACAAAAAATGCAGTCAGCGTTTCGATGGCTAACGGAACGCCAAATACATCACCCACAAACCGGGAATATTCGGACCAGTTCATGCCAAATTCAAATTCCTGGATAATCCCGGTGAGGATACCTACCGAATAATTGATCAGAAAAAGTTTGCCCCAGAATTTTGCCATCACTTTATAGTTGTTGTTGCCGGAGCGAACATACATTGTTTCCATCAAGGCAATCAGTAAGACTAATCCGAGTGTGAGTGATAAAAACCAGAAGTGATATGTCAATGTTGTCGAGAATTGTAATCGTGCTAAAAGTAGCTTATCCATTGGTATCCTCATAACCGCTGCAATCGTGGTTATGTTATTATCTCCTGTTTTGGAGAAGGTTAGTCCTGTAAAAAGGGGATGAGTCTAATCGCCATTGCGGTAACTATTTATATTGACGCAGGCGTCTGGAATCTGTAAAATAATAGTTAGCCGACAAATAGTTAGTCGTAAAACTGTTTCAGGAGGAATTTCGTTGGAATACAATCCGGATGGACTTAAATGGCTGTTCCGTGCATTTGACCGGATGCACCACAATTGCCTGAAGGCTGAATTAAAAAAACGGGGGCTGCGGGAAGCAAGCCACCCGGTGATTTTATTTGCATTGAAGCACGAAATAAAAGATATGCTGGCATCACAGAAGGAGATTGCTGATGCAATCGGGATCAGCCCGCCGACTGCGGCGATTTCAATTAAGCGTATGGAAAAAGCCGGACTGCTTTGCAAAATTCCGGATGAACAGGATACCCGGCGGAAGCTGATCACGCTTACGGAAAAAGGAATACAGCTTATCAACGAGTGTGAGCTGGCGTTTGAAAAAGTAGACCAGGGTATGCTCACCGGCTTTACAGCGGCTGAAATTGAGCAATTAAAAATGTTCTACCTCCGGATGATTAATAATCTTGAGACAATGGGTGCACAGCCGCCGGCCCAGTTAAAAAGGAGCATATAGAATGCAGACTACTAACGATACAGACAATAGGCAGCAAGGTTTGCAGCCGCAGAGCTATCTTGGCAACAAAGGACTTGTTGCTCTGTTAGGGTTGCTCAGCGCTTTTGTACCGCTTTCGACCGACATTTATCTGCCGGCGTTGCCCACCATCGCAAATTACTTCCAGGTGCATCAGTCGCTTGCCAACCTGACCTTACTCCTGTTTTTTATTTCTTTCGGTATCGGCACGTTGTTCTGGGGGCCTATGAGCGATAAGTACGGACGGAAACCGGTGTTGCTGGCCGGTCTTATTATTTATACGGCAGCAAGTGTTTTTTGCGCTGTTTCGTTGACTATAAATCAGCTGATCTTGTCCCGGGCCTTGCAGGCATTTGGCGGGAGTGCCGCCACTGCTGTCGCGACGGCAATCGTGAAGGATGTTTATAGTGGCAGAAAACGCGAATCTGTTTTGGGACTGGTGCAGTCGATGGTGGTGATTTGCCCGGCTGTTGCCCCGGTTATCGGTGCATTTTTGTTGATGTTTACCTCCTGGAAAGGCGTTTTCCTGGTGCAGGCAGCCATCGGGCTGGTGGCGGTGGCCGGTGCGTTTGCTTTACAGGAAACGCTGGCTGAAAAAAGCACAGGTACGGTGCTCCACACGATCGGCAGACTGGGTGCGGTACTCAAAAACCCCCGCTTTACTTCTCTGTTGATTGTTTTTTCGCTGCCCGGCATAGCCGCGTTGTCATTTATTGCCGGTTCAACCTATATCTATCAAAATTCGTTTGGCCTCAGTAGTCAGGTGTACAGCTACTACTTTGCCTTCAATGCCATCGGCATGCTGCTTGGCCCCTTGCTGTACTTGCGTTTGTCCACACCAGCGCTTTGCGCCCGCCAAGTACTTATCTGATGATGGAACAACAAAACGGCGACACCGGATCAGTGTCGTCGCTAATCAATTGTTTTGGTATTGCCCTCGGCAGTATCGGGATACTGATTGTTTCTTTTGACTGGAGTAATCTGATGGCTGTTGTTGGGGCCTTGCACCTCATTCTTGGCCTGGTATGCGGCGGGGCATGGCTATATATATCGCGGCAGGATTTTTTAAACCAGGCTTGTGAAGAGGCCGTGGACAAAGACGGAGAAGCCTTGACTGCAAATGATTAGTATATAGAATAAGGAAGCAACCCTCCTGTGCAGGAACGGTTGCTTCCTTGTTTTGGTGAACGTCAATACGGGGGTTGCGGGCTTTTAACCGACCGGCTGCCCGGCGCCAATCTCGGCAACGCTCTTGGTTGCGAACCTGACGCCCATAGCGTAGGCTTTTTCACAGTCCTGGGGAAAGACCTCTTCGCGGCGTTGCTTTTTGGCTGCTGCATCAAATGCCGTTACCACGTACTTATCATAATCGCTAAACTGGTAAGTATCTGTGACATACAACGATTCGGTGGCTCCGAAAGTTCTGGCAAAAGCCTTTTCCGTTGTCGGGAGAATAAGATCATAGCCCCATTCGTGTACCATGTCTTGTGTGATATTCATTGTGTAAATAAAACCTACCGGTTTTTTCTTCTCAATAAGGGATGAGTAATTTTTATCATAGACCAGATATTGAAAGGCCATGCGCTCCATGAGTGATCTCATCTCACCGGTGACATTGCCAAGGTAAATCGGCGATCCCAGGAAAACGGCATCCGCGTTGGCGATCTTTTCCAGCACTGGTGTCAGCTCATCCTGATAAGCACATTTGCCATAACTTTTCCCGTCTTTTAATTTACAGGCAAAACAACTGATACACCCCTTGTAGCTGAGGTCATACAGATGGATGAGTTCAGTGGCAGCTCCCTGTGCGGCTGCCCCCTCCAGCGCCTTGTTCAAGAGTGTTGCTGTGTTCCAGCTTTTTCTGGGACTGCCGTTGATGGCTAACACATTCATTGAAAATACCTCCTTTAATACTTGAATTTTACTTCCTGATATGTATTATATATTGTTATGGGATATGAGTTAAGTATGAACATATTTGTTATATACTAACCTGAAAGTAAGTAAAGGAGCTATTTTATGAATGATTTTGAACAAGAATACGGGAAATGTCCAATGTATTATACGTTATCGATTCTTGAAGGGAAATGGAAATGGATTATCTTATGGGAGATATTTAGGGCCGAGGTCATTAGATATAGCCATTTAAAAGCACATTTACAGCCAATTGCCCATAAAA
>JAQSXM010000181.1 GCA_029256645.1 Sporomusa sp.
CAATAAGGGGCGGTATGTCAGGATTGAGTTCGCGGGGCGGTTTAGGCTCTTCCTGTAGATGTTTCAAGGCAATGCTTATAGGAGACTCACCGGTAAATGGCACATGGCCTGTCAGCATTTCATAGAGCACGACACCGAGAGAATAGATATCTGATTTAGCTCCCACGGCAGCGCCTTTGGCTTGTTCGGGAGAAAAATAATGGACTGATCCGATAATTGTGCCGGAGTTAGTCATCGTGGACGAAGTAACTGCCCTGGCAATACCAAAGTCAGTTACTTTAATGCGGCCTGAACGGGTAACCAAAATATTATGCGGTTTAATATCACAATGTACCAAATTATTCTGATGAGCGTGTTCAAGTGCTTCCGCTATTTCGATGGATATCCGAACCGCAGTTTCGACAGGTAAAGGCGCTTCTCGTTCGATTTTATCCTTCAGCGTTTCGCCTGAGATATACTCCATAATAATATAATAGGCTTGTTCATCAAGGCCAACATCATAAATATTGACGATATTGGGGTGAGAAAGTTTGGCGGCTGCTTGCGCTTCACGCCGGAACCGGCTTACAAACTCCTCATCGTCGGTAAATTGTGAGCGAAGTACTTTAACAGCTACTGACCGATCAAGCAGCTTATCATGGGCACGATATACATCGGCCATTCCCCCGCCGCCAATACGTTCCAGTATTGTGTAACGATCATCAAGTGTGCGATTGAGCATTAATTCACCCCCTTAACGTAGTGCCTGTACTAAGACTTCGTGAGCTGCCGGAGCGGCGATACTGCCGCCAGAACCGGAGTTTTCAATAATTACGGCTACTGCAATCTGCGGATTGTCAACTGGTGCGAAACCAATAAACCAGGCGTGAGGAGAGCCATGCGGGTTTTCGGCAGTGCCGGTTTTGCCAGCAACCTCTATGCCTTGAATTGCAGCTTTATTTCCTGTTCCTTCTTTAACTACAGTGACCATCATACGGGATACTTGATTAGCAAGTTTAGCTTCTACTGGCGACAGCCATTTTTCCGGTGAGGTTTCACTAATTACTGTTCCATCAGGTGTTGTAATTTTTTGTACTAAATATGGTTTCATCATAATTCCTCTATTGGCAAAGGTTGCTGCCAGCATGGCCATCCTTAGTGGTGTGACCAGTAGGCTGCCTTGTCCAATGCCTGTTTGGGCCAAATCGCCATCGCCTAGTTTGCTGAAATCCGGCAGTTTGCCTGGACTTTCTAAGATATCGCCGCCAAGCGGCTGAGAAAAGCCATAACGCTCAAAGCTCTTGGACATTTTGGTACGTCCCAGGTCCAGCGCTAATTGGCCAAAGGTTACATTGCAGGATACTGCCAAGGCTTCTTCCAGGTTAAGTTTTCCATGAGCCCTGTTACCAGACTCAGGCAGTACATAATCTGGCCCGATTTTAAGCGCTCCGGTACAATTAAACTCGCTCTTGCCGGTAGCAATTTGTTCAGCTAATGCTGCTTCGGCTATAAGTACTTTGATAATTGAGCCTGGTGGATATAAGCCTTGTGTCGCTCTATTAAGGAGTGGGCTGTTCGCAGCTTGCGAAACATTATCCCAGTTGGCGTCAAGGCTGCCCGGGTCAAAACTGGGGCGGCTGATCATGGCCAAAATTGCGCCAGTTTTTGGTGATATGGCTACAATGGCACCACGGTTAGCTCCAAGGGCCTGATATGCAACCTTTTGAAGTTGTGCATCAATTGTAAGTGTAACATTATTCCCTGTGCTATTTTTAAATAATTGGCTGATAGCACCTAAGCGATGCTCCGGATTTATCTGCCCGGACAGATAGCCGTCATAGGAGCTTTCAATCCCAGTTTTGCCATATGTAAGGCTGTCATAGCCGACTATATGAGCAAATAATACATCATAAGGATATTCTCTTTTGTATTCCTCTTGGGCCGTCGGTTTACTTAAGGCAACTATTCTGCCATGGCTGTCGGTGATTAGGCCGCGCTCGACTTTAAGGGCAGCCTTGGCTGTGCGCCGATTAAGCGGGTTAAAGCTAAGACTGTTGCTTTCAACAACCTGCAGATAGGTTACATAGCCAAGCAGCGTAACCAGCAACCCAATAGAAAACAGTGCTACCTTATGGATATTCCGGCGAATTGAATGATCTTGCATGGTTTTATTGCTCATTGGGCACTGTCGCCTCCGATATGGCAAATAACATACCCAGCAGGATAAAGCTTGAGACCATTGAGCTTCCGCCATAGCTAATGAGCGGCAGGGTTATACCGGTCAATGGCAAAAACTTAGTTACTCCGCCAATTATAAGAAAAATCTGAAGCGCTGTAAGGATAGCTAGTCCACCGGCAAGCAACATCGTAAATGACGTTTGCGATGTCAGTGCTGTACGGAAGGCCCTGTATACAATAAGTATATAGGCAATGATTACGGCAGCTGAACCGGCTAATCCCAGCTCCTCTCCGATAGCAGCAAATATAAAATCGGTATGCACCTCCGGTATGGTATTAGGATAACCGAAAGTAAGACCGCTGCCCAGGATTCCGCCTGAGCCGAAAGCAAACAATGACTGGACAATCTGATAGGCACGCCCGGTAGGATCAGTCCAGGGATCAAGCCAGATGTCAATACGGACCTGGACATGAGGAAACAACAGGTAGCAGATAGTAGATCCTACAAAGAACAGCCCAAGAGCTATTACAACATAACTAAGCCGGCCGCTAGCCATATAAGCCATAGTTACTGTAGTGCCGAAATATAACAGTGCTGAGCCAAGATCACGTTGAACAATGAGCATGGCCATTGTTAACCCCCACAGCGCCAGCAGCGGTGCGATAAAACGAGGATGCGGCAAGATAAAGGGACCATAATGCCTAGTGGCAAAAGTTAAAAGTTGTTGCCGTTCGCTTAAGTAGGCAGCTAAAAATATGATAATAAATAGTTTCGCAAACTCAGACGGCTGAAATCGGACTGAGCCTAAAATAACCCAGTTTTTGTTGCCGCCAATATCTACGCCAAAGGTGATGGTGATTAATAACAGCACGATGCCTGTTATACCGCATAAATACTTATATTTGGCAACTGCTTCGGCCTGACGAAAAACAAATACAGTAGTGGTAAATGAGATTAGTCCTGCCATCATCCACATAGCTTGTGGAAAAAACAAATCAGGTCGAAGCCTTAAGATAATTGTTAACCCAATGGATGCTAAAAATACGGCCAAAGGAAATAGCACCGGATCTGCGCTGCCTGCAGAACGGCGAATGACAACAGCAGTCATCATCCACAGAAAAATTAAGCAGGTGATTACCCCCAGACCCTGGTAACTAAATTGATTATTTGTTAACGTAACTACGAGATAGCCGTTTAGCAGCACCAGGCCAGCCAGAACCAGCAACCCCAACTCGGTCAATTTCGTGTGATTCATGGCTAATCCCTATACTCTACAATAATTGCAGTAATATTGTCGTAGCCGCCTGCTTGACCAGCCTGTTCGACGAGTTTGTTAACAACTTTTTGCGGATTCTCATATTGTAAACAGATGCTAAGGATATCTTCCTCAGACACCATGTTAGTTAGTCCATCTGTGCATAACAGCAAACGGTCTGCAGGTTGTTGCAAAAACCTGCCTGAATCCACAGCAATTGTATCACTGGTACCTACTGCTCTAGTCAAGATATTTCGGTGAGGATGCACTAGCGCCTCCTCAGGTGTGATACTACCACTCTGCACTAATTCTCCAACCAGCGAATGGTCGTTAGTTATCTGAAGGAGTTTATTTTCCCTGATCAGATAAAGCCTGCTATCACCTACATGTCCCCAGTATATGTCAGACCCGTCTGCATATACCGCCGTAACCGTAGTGCCCATACCCAGGCATTCGCTTTTAGCCTGCGACATCTGATAGATAATAGTATTGGCCTGAATAATTGCCTCTTTTAGATTATATTCCCAATCAGATAGCTCTCTGCAATTTTTAATATACTCTTGGATGGTACTGGCCCCTAGGTTGCTGGCAATTTCTCCTGCAACATGGCCGCCCATGCCGTCGGCAACTACAAATAAGTGCGGCGGCGAAAAAATGAAACTATCTTCATTGGTTTTACGTACCATACCAATGTCTGTCTGTGCAAATGCCAGCATGGAAGTCACCTCTCAAACTTAAGAGTAACTGCCCCGATTTGTATTACATCGCCGTCCGCCAGAGCAGTCTCTTCTTCAATCCGTTGACCATTGAGCAATGTACCGTTAGTGCTGTGTAGATCAGCTATAAGGTACGTTTGTTTCGATTTAGATATACAGGCATGTTCGTGGGAAACAATGGTATCATTAATAATTAAATCATTATCTTGACTGCGCCCTATGGCTAAGCTTTCTGTTATAGGATAGATAGTTTGTGTCAATAGAGCTTTGCTATCATCGATAACGATCAGTTTAGAAGGCTCACTCACCGTAGTGTTCTCCCCTTGCCGGAAGAGAACCATTGAGTTTTGCGGCGTCACCGCAAGTTTCGTTAAATCTTTAGCTGCAATCATTACTACACGGTATAAAAAATAATAGAGCAGCAGGACCAGACTATACTGCAAGGCTATTACAACAATACTGAACAAATGTATTTTAGCAGGCAATTCACTTCACCTCATATAAAATTACAGTATTGCCTACTTTTATTCTATCACCGTTTTTTAGTAGTTTATGAGTAATGCGATGGCCATTAACATAAGTTCCATTAAGACTCTTGGCATCATGAAGTACATGACAGCCGTCTTCATAAACAATATATGCGTGTAACCGCGAGGTATTCATGTCTGTTAGCGGTAATTCATTTGTGTTTCGGCGGCCAATATTGATTCTATTTGTGGTACAGTCAACTTTGAGACCAGCATCAAGCCCCTCGAACACTGTCAAAAGTCCGTGCAGGAGTTGCGGCGGGGAGCACTCCAGGAGAGCAGGATTGAGTTTATCAAATACCCTGGTATCGCTGGCCGCGCTTTCCGCCTGATTGCAGTGTTCTTCATAGGGGGCATCCGTAAAACTTGATGTGACCCGGAACGCTTGTTTAGCCAGCTTATCATCAGCAAAAAGCTCGATTTGGGGGCCGCCAGACATGGTATAGCCTTTACGCCGACTCTCTTCAGACAAATAAGCTGATAATTCACTACATACGGCTGAAGCATAGGGATCCAGCCGATCATAGTCTTCGCGGCTTAGATATACCGAATAATGATTAGGTACATAGACATGGGAAACCCCCACTGTACGCTCATCTTCCATCATTCGCCCCAAATGCTTGGCAATCTCTACCGGCTGTAACCCGCTAGTAAATTGCTTATTAAAAAAGCCTTCAATATACTTTTCAAAAAAGTTTTCGATATTGCGGACAAACTTCAACTTGTAACACTCCCGCTATTATTGCGTAAATTAATAATTTAAAAACTTAGTCTAATTATACGCGATATCGCCAATCTAGTCAAAATTAACCATTATTCCGATAGTATTTTATGCCGCAGTTGGCCACATGCGGCGTCAATATCTGTCCCCATCTCCCGTCTGAGGGTGACATTAAGATGTTCGTTTTTTAATAGTTGCTCAAACCTGCTAATATCTGACGGTGCCGGGCGGAGCAAGCCCCGTTCAGGAACCGGGTTGATAGGGATTAAATTAATGCTGGCTAGGTGCCCTTTGAGGAGCATCGCCAGTTCGCGGGCATGTACCGGCTGATCGTTGATACCGGCAATCAAGGTATATTCGTAGGTAATTCGCCTGCCTGTGATTTGGGCGTATCTACTCCCGGCCGCTATCACCTGCTCAAGTGGATAGCGCTTATTGACAGGCATAAGCCTGGTTCTAAGCTCGTTATTGGGCGCATGCAAGGAGATCGACAATGTAATTGGAATCCCTTCGCCGGCTAATTTGTTGATTTCGGGAACAAGCCCTGCAGTGGACAGTGTTATGCTGCGATAACTCAGGTTAAGGCAGTAGGGTTCATGGATGAGGCGAATAAATCTCATAACATTATCATAATTGGCCAAGGGCTCGCCTGATCCCATGATCACAATAGAATCGATCTTATGCTCCTCTTGTTTTAATAATTCATTAATGTATAACACCTGGGCTAGGATTTCACCACCAGTGAGGTTTCTGGCCAGTCCGCTCAGCGTTGAGGCGCAGAAAGAACAGCCCATGGCACAACCTACCTGGGTAGAAATGCAGACACTATTACCATAGTGCTGGCGCATGAGAACTGTTTCAACAGCCATATCATCAGGAAATGCCAGGAGAAATTTACTCGTTTTGCCGTCCCTGGAGTGCTGGGCGGCCTTTTGGCTAAGCTTCATAATGGTAAAACTATTATGAAGCTTAGTGCGCTGGTCTTTAGCCAGGTTAGTCATTGTGTCAAATTCACGTACCCCATGTTTATACAGCCACTCAACAATTTGTTTGCCGCGGTACGGCTCAAGGCCCAGCGGTTTCAAGGCCTCGGCGGTTTCAGCGGCAAACAAGCCAAATAATTCGGTTTTTGCTGGAGTTATCATAATAGATACCGCCTTATTTCTGCCGTGTCATGCGAGCTATGAAAAAACCGTCTACACCGTCGGTGTGCGGCCAAAGCTGCAACATCGCATCCGACCGCTTTTGGCCAGGCAAGTATTGACCTGCCGTTTCCAGGACAAACATAGGCTGCTCCTGGAGAAATGCATCGACAATATTCTGGTTTTCTTCAGGCTCGGTCGTACAGGTACTATAGACCAATACACCACCAGGTTTTACACACTGGGCGGCACTGGCTAAGATGGCTGCCTGCAATTTGGGTAAATCCCGCAGAATTTCTTCCGTTTTACGCCAGCGGGAATCAGGCTTACGCCTGATTACACCCAATCCGGAACAAGGGGCGTCAACAAGGACTCTATCAGCCTTAAGCGAATACAGGCTATCTAAATTGACAGCATCAAGTGCCTTGGTATCAATATTGGTTAAGCCAAGGCGGCTGGCGTTTTCTCTAGTCAGAGTCAGCTTATGTTCATAAATGTCGGTAGATAATACCTTGCCGGTATTATTCATGAGGG
>JAQSXM010000182.1 GCA_029256645.1 Sporomusa sp.
AAAATTCGAATTCACCGAAGGCTTCTACTGCAACAAGATTGACACAAGTCATAATAACGACCGCTGCCAGAGCGGGAATCCACTGTGGCAGTTCGGGAAACCAATAATTCATATAGACACCGACGGCAGTTATTTCAGCCATGCCTGTCACAACCCACATGAACCAATATGTCCAGCCTGTTAAAAAACCAGGCAACGGTCCCAGAAACGTATGAGCATACGTGCTGAATGAACCAGCTACCGGATACGCAACTGCCACCTCGCCTAACGCCCTTAACAGGCAGAAAACAACGATACCGCCAATAAGATATGCAAACAGGAGAGCTGGACCAGCCGTCTGAATCGCCGCTGATGATCCCAGGAATAATCCTACCCCAATAGAGCCGCCAAGAGCAATTAATTGGATATGACGCTCTTTAAGTCCTCTTTTGAGTTCCTGCCTGTTTCCCGTTTTCCTCAATTCCATTCCCTCCGCTGCTATAAAGAGTACTATTTTGTGGGAGTAAATACCCCACTAGTACAATTTATAATTGCAGCAGCCGGATTAGACCTCAGTTTTTCGCATCAGCCTGACAGGATCAACTTTGGTTAGACCGCCGGACGCTGGCCAGTTCATACTCAACAATAAGTTTGTCAAGATAAGTGCTCATTTTTGTTACCTCACTATCCGAGAAATTACCATGTTTTTGCTCAACTAACAGATGCAGTTGGCCGCGCACAATCTCAATTTCCCGCTCTTTTTCCGCCAGACTAGTCACACTTAACCCCCTAAATCGTATTTGCCTGCCTGCGCGTCTGGGACGCCCTGGTTTTAAGCCATTCAATCCAAGCAGTTAGCCCATCCCCTGTTCTGCAGGAGGTTTGCAGTAAGCTCGCTTGAGGATTTAATCCTCTTATGTCACAAATAGCAGCATCCATATCAAAGCTTGTATAAGGCAACAAATCAATTTTGTTTAGAATTATAGCCTCAGACTGCCGGAAAATAAGCGGGTATTTAAGTGGTTTATCCTCGCCTTCTGTAATGCTAAGGACAACAACTTTTGCATGCTCACCTACATTAAACTCTGCAGGACACACCAAATTACCTACATTTTCGATAATCAGAATATCAATTGCTGCTAAATCAAGCTTAGCTAACGCAGCCTTGACCATAGAAGCGTCCAGGTGACAACCGCCCCGGGTATTAATCTGAACAACCGGTGTTCCATACTCAGCAAGCCGGTCAGCATCTTTCGAGGTATATAAATCACCTTCAATCACAGCGAGAGTATGCTCATTTTTTAACAATCTTACCGTTTGTTCCAGCAGCGACGTTTTGCCACACCCTGGTGAGCCCAACAAGTTCACCGTGAAAATTCCCCGGCTAGTCAGCATGGCATTTAGTGCTGCAGCATTCTCGTCATTTTTATTAAGAATATTACTCATAACAGGAATTTCCAATGCTACTCCACCTCCACACTTTCTACTTTAAGTTCCCGACCTGACACAATCTCAATAGCATATGAGCCACATGATGAACAAATAAAGCGATATTTATCAACCCGATGCTCAGCACCACAATCCAGACACCGGCCGGTTAGCGGAACAATAGTTATCGATAAGCAAGCCCCGGCAGCCAATGTACCTTCAGCCAATGCCGCAAAACCGAACTCCAGGGCTTCGGGCACAACACCGGTCAATTCGCCAGCCAATACCTTAATGCCGGTTATTTTGCCGGCACCATGACTGCTAGCGGTAGTAAGAGCTAGCTCCAGGATACCCTGGGCAATTGTCAATTCATGCATCGCAAGCCCCCACCTGGTAGCAGTTCTATAGCAACGCTCTGGTGCATATAGTTATTCTCTGCCATTTTGTAAATTCCTTCCAAAATAGTTGTACTATTTTTTTACAAGATAACGCTCAATTAGCGCTGGCAACATTTTACTTAATTAACATAATATTTTTTGGATAACGATTAGTTTAGTCGTAAATACTAGGTTTAGACAAATTTCAGGAGGTGCTTTATTACATGTCTAGAAGCAGAAAACCAGTTAATCCCGGCTCTGAAAACGCCCTTGATCAAATGAAAATGGAAGTTGCTAATGAATTGGGTATAAGCGAACGCGTTCGCAGCCAAGGTTGGAGTACTATGACATCGGCCGATTGCGGTCGGGTTGGCGGCCACATGGTTCGCCGCATGATCGAGCAATATGAATCATCGTTGGGCGGCCAAAGCTCAACTTCCACCACCAGCACAACTGGCACCATGACTTCACAATATGATATCAACAGCAGCAACTAAATCAATTAACATAAGAGGTGGCCTATAGCCACCTCTTATGTTTTTTATTGTCGCTTACGCTGCAACACCCCTAATACTTGAGGAAAGGGATAGCTATTAACGATATCGCCGGCCGTCAGTCCCGCTTTGCGGGCTACCGCCAAGCCATAGCGCATATGCTCAAATTCACTTACAGCATGTGCATCCGGATTAATAGCAAATAGAATCCCTTGTTCTTTAGCAATTCGACACCAGCGCCAATCAAGATCAAGCCGGTAAGGACTGGCATTAATCTCAATAATTGTTCCACTTTGGGCAGCAGCCTGGATAACCTCGGTTAAATTAACCGCATACCCTTTTCGGCCTAACAGCAGCCGCCCGGTTGGATGCCCCAGCATAGTTACATAACGATTTTGCACAGCCCTCACAATACGGCGAGTCATGTCAGTTTCACTCTGACGGAAAACCGAATGGACTGATGCCACCACAAAATCAAAACTTGCCAATACCTCATCAGGATAATCAAGTGAGCCATCAGGTAATATATCGCTTTCAATCCCCGTCAAGATAGTAAAGCCTGGGTGTGCTGCATTCAGTTTTTCAATCTCGCGCCGCTGCGCCATAACAGTTTCAGTTCTGAGGCCTCTGGCATAAACCGCCGTCTGGCTATGATCAGCAACGCCCAAATACTGCCAGCCGCGTTGCCTGGCGGCGGCAGCCATATCAACAAGGCTGCCCGCCCCGTCAGAATAAGTGGTGTGGACATGGAAAACGCCCCGAATATCTGACGCAGCCACCAGCACGTCTGTGTCTGTCCCTACCGGCTTAAGTTCATCCTCATCTTCTCTACACTCAGGCTCAGCATAGCTTAGCTTTAACAGGGAGTAAAGACTGCGTTCATCCTGCACTGCAACCCGATTGCCGGCCTCTGTTGTAACACCTGCAGCGTTAAATATCAATCCCTGCCGTGTAGCCTGCTCTGCCAGCTTAGCGACATAACCGCGGCTGCCTGTATAATAAGCTAACGCTGTCCAGTACTCATCAGTTCCAACAATATAAACTGTACAAATTAGGCCATTTAACAGCCTAATTGTAATCTTATTTGCCTCACGGCTAACCACATGGTCGATTCCCTGCAGCTCCATTAAACCGGCAACCAGGGTATCAGGCGACGAACTGGCAGCTACAACCTCAATACCCCTGACAACCTCAAGGCCGCGACGGATGCAACCGGCAATGGCAGCACGCGCGACTCCCGGCTGAAGTGTAATATATTCAACAATCAAATCAGCTACCGGCCATGCATCACCAAGGATAAATTGCCCCTGAGATTTTTTCATATCTTCAATCCCCTGCAGAATCCTTTCCTGGGTTTTGCCACCAAAACCTGATAAAGATACCAACCTGTTTTCCCGGCAGGCATACTCAAGCTCGCCCAGAGACTGGACCCCAAGTTGTGTATGTAATGCCAACGCCTTCTTTGGTCCCAGGCCGGGAAGCTTTATCAGTTCAAATAGCACAGGTGGTAAACTACTCTTAAGCTCTTCATAATAGGTTATCCGGCCTGTAGCAATGTATTCGCGAATCTTTTCCCCAAGCACCGGACCAATTCCTTTACTCCCTGCTAACCTGGCTGCAGCCCCCGGCTCGGTCAGGCTGCCGTCAAGTTGTTCAATGGTACGCGCCGCATTCTGATAAGCGCGAATCTTGAACGTGTTCTCACCGCTTAGCTCCAGCAGCAGGGCCATTTCAGCAAGCAGTTGGGCTAATTCATTTCTGTCTAACATATGCAGCCACCTGCCTTATCTTGGTTCAAAGTAGACAATAATCTCCGCCCCCGGTTTGACAGCTGTATAGGGGGCTATATTTTGTTTCACCGCTGAGCCTGTCCCCACTGGCACAAAAGTCAACCCCAGACTATGGAGATCTTCACCGACTTCCCTGATGCTTTTACCGCTTAGCACCGGTACCAATACATGTCCGGGCGGCGGTGGTGCTGAAGGGCCATCCGCAATCGGAACAGAGTAAGGTAACTCAGCGCTTTTTACTACCGGATTATCCGGCGGCAGTAGCGGATTACCCTCATGAGGTCTAATACTCAAGTAACGCATTACCTGCGACATAATATCACTAAACACCGGCGCCGCAATCTCACCGCCATAATAAATACCAGCCGGATCGTCGAGGACGACAAGAGCCGCTACTTGCGGGTCTTCAACAGGGCCATAGCCACCAAAGGAAGCTATATACCGGCCAGACAGGTAGCCGTTTCCATCTGGTTTTAGTTTTTCGGCGGTTCCTGTTTTCCCTGCAAAACGATAGCCTTTAACAGCTGCTTTTTTTCCACCGCCCTCACTGACAACCTTTTCCAGCATGCTGGTTAATGTCCGCGCAGTTGCCGGGCTAATGGCCTGCCGGACAGCTATCGGTTCAAATGCTTCTGCCAGTGTGCCGTCATCGTTGCGGTACTCTCTGATAATCCGGGGCTTCAACAATACCCCATCATTGGCAATGGCTGCTATTGCAGCCGTCAGTTGAATGGGAGTAACCGCAATACTCTGTCCGATAGACATAGTGGCAGTGTCACTGTCACGCATTTCTTTAGGATCAAACATCAGTCCTGCTTCTTCACCCGGCAATTCAATACCTGATACTTTACCAAACCCAAAGCCCCGGACATAGCTTGTCAATTTTGCAGCACCCACCCGCATACCGATCTGCACAAAACCGGTATTAATTGAGTTCTTGATGATATCGATAAAAGATACATCCCCGTAGCTTTCATCACTCCAGTTTTTTATCCGCCGCCCGGAGATTTCAACAAAGCCTTTATCAACAAAACGCTCATCCGGCCGCACTTTCCCATCCTCAAGCGCAGCTGCCGCAATAACAGACTTAAAGGTTGAACCAGGCTCATAGACAATAGAGACTGCCCGGTTTTTCCACTGTTCAGAGCTATAACGCTCAAACTGGTTAGGATTATAGGTCGGCCTACTGGCCATCGCCAGAATCTCACCGGTCTTAGGCTGCATAATGATTACGGTAGCGGCCTGCGCGCCGGTCTCGGCCATAGCCTTATCAAGTGCCCGCTCCACAATATACTGAATCGTGCTGTCGATGGTTAGATATACCGATTTGCCTTGTTTTTCGGGAATAAATGAAAATATTGACTTAAAAATCGGCGTACCATGACTGTCGGTATCGATGACCTGCTTGAGCTCCCGTCCTTTGATCGTCTTATCAAGCGTCATCTCGATCCCTTCAAGACCAATATCGTCAGTGCCGACAAACCCTAATACCTGTGCCGCCAAACTGTCATTGGGATAATACCGTTTGCTCTCCTCAACAAAGCCAAGACCAGTAAGGCCGTGTTCTTTAATAAGCAAGGTCACAGCCTTAGTCTGCTCCGGTTCAAGGGTCCGCTTTATCCATACAAAGCTTGCCCCTGTCATCAGACGTTCTTTAATCCTCTCCGGGCTTATACCTAAAATAGAGCCTAGGAGATCGGCCAGCACAGAGGCATCCTTTATCTCCCTTGGATTGGCATACAGCGATTTTGTCATACTGCTAACAGCCAGTTCCCGCCCATTACGATCATAGATTGTCCCGCGCGGCGACTGCATGACCCGGCTTTCTCTAAGTTGGTCCCGCACCTTAGCACTAAGCAGCTGCCCCTCGCCAAACTGAATCCAGGCAATTCGGCCAGCCAAACCAACCAGTGCCACTATGGTTAAAAACAGAAATAAAGCCAAGCGTTTTTGAATATATGTAGGCATTGCCGCCATAATAGTCAACCCTTCCTAAACTGCAAATTCACTATAAATATTCGCTATACCATAGCGATTACCTGCACAAAAAAGACATCACTCTAAAAGCGATGCCTTTTATATTACTTATTTAATTTACTGCTGCGTTGAATGGCTTGCTTTTGCACCACTGTCGGCACCTTGTTCCTGGTGGCTTTTCTTCCACCAGACACTTACTACCAGCACACCAATGGTGATGACTGCAGGGACTAGCCACTCAGGGAAAACACCATGGATAACAGGGCCGATTTTATGGTCACTGATCATCATTTCACCGGCTGTCCAGGCAATTAAAGCAGCACCGGCGTATACAACGATGGGATATTTATCCATAATTTTAATAATAAGTTGACTGCCGAAGATAATAAGGGGAATACTGAGGGCAAGGCCTAAGGCCAGCAGCATGTAATCACCTTTAGCCACAGCAGCAATTGCCAAAGTATTGTCAAGACTCATTACCAGATCGGCGACAATAATTGTCTTGATCGCCGCCATAAAGGAACCGCTGGCTTCGACATTTTCCTCACACTTATCCTCCATCAGCAATTTAGCTGCAATCCAGATAAGGAGTAGTCCGCCGATAAACTGCACATAGGGTATTTGCAAGAGTACAACCGCTACAAGTGTTAAAATAACTCGCAGCCCTATTGCTCCGGCGCTACCCCACAGGATGGCCATCTTCTGCTGCTTCGGGGGCAAACAACGGCTGGCCATAGCAATGACCACAGCATTGTCGCCGCTAAGCACGATGTTCACCATCATGATACTAGCTAGCGCTAACAAAAACTCCATTTACTGCACTCCTCTATTGTAAATTTAGATTAAATTCAATGCACAACCAGTGCATAGCAACCGATTCCACCTCCCTATATCAAGTTTTAGTATCAGATATTAAAGGTGTGAATAGAATCTATTTTATCAAGGTATCCACAATTGTGCAAGTCCCTAAATCACAAAATATTGTATACATCACATATCCT
>JAQSXM010000183.1 GCA_029256645.1 Sporomusa sp.
TGCTTAGTTCTTATTGATTTAGTGTTGAACAAGTGATATAATAAATATCCGGTTGATTAACCTCTGAGTACGAAAGATGATCGCGGGTGCTTGATTGCACTCGAGGAAAGTCCGAGCTCCTTAGGGCAGGGTGCTGGATAACATCCAGCGAGGGTGACCTCAGGGAAAGTGCCACAGAAATGTGAACCGCCAGGCATGTGCCGGGTAAGGATGGAACGGTGCGGTAAGAGCGCACCAGCAGTCAGGTGACTGATTGGCTAGGTAAACCCCACCTGGAGCAAGACCGAATAGGGAAGGGATGAAGCTGCCCGCTGATCCTTCCGGGTTGTGTCGCTAGAGCCGTCAGGCAACTGCCGGCCAAGATAAATGATCGTCGCCGTTAACGCGGAACAGAACTCGGCTTAATGACTACTCAGAAAAAACAACGAAAACCCGCGACCTTGATGGTTGCGGGTTTTGTATTATTTCCAGAATAATATTTCAGGGGATTTTTTGGGGACTGCAGGTGGGTTAACCTGCGGGTAGCCCACAATGATCGGGGCGATAGCTTCATAGCCTGTTGGAATACGAAGCTCCGCTTTAACTTCCGGCAGATTGAGAAAGGCGCGGGCAAAACCGATCCAGCACGTACCAAGGGCTAGGTTATGTGCAGTCAGCATGAGATTCTGTGCGGCTAAACAACAGTCTTCACTGCTATGAAGTTCGCTGGGTTTTGCAAAGATAATTATAAGGGATTGGGCATTATAAAAAATATTAAACTCAGGGTTTTCAAAGGCTGCTTTGTATTTATTCAGTTGCGGCACTTGATCAAGTATACTCAAAAGATAATGTTTGCTACGGTCAGAATACTCTTTTAGAAGAGCGCCGTCCTGGATTATGGCATAAGCCCAAGGCTGAGAATTCATGGCACTGGGTGCTTGTACTGCTGAGTCTAATAACTTTTCGATAGTTGCCTTATCTACAGTGGTATTAGTGTAGCTGCGCACTGAACGGCGGCTGTTTATAGCTTCCTCAAGTTCCATTAAAATCCATCCTTTCAAAATAGGCTTTTCTTGTTGGCCCTCGCTGCAAGTCTGAGTATTATTAGTAAGCATTGTTTTATTTATAGGAACATATTAACTTAATCACCTGCAAATGTAAAGTTCTGGGGTGAAATATTGCTGAGATTGGTCATACTATAATTATTGTATGGATTTTGCTAGGGGGAAATTATTTGACAGCATTTATAACCGCACTTACCTTTGTAGTACTTGCTGAAATGGGGGATAAGACTCAGTTATTAGGTATGGCCTTTGCCACACGTTATCCATGGCCAACTGTAATGGGTGGTGTTTTTGTAGCAACATTACTTAATCATCTGCTTGCCGTAGTTATTGGCAGTTACCTCACCATGTTTATTCCATTACAGTATGTCCAGATTATTGCCGCGGCCTCTTTTATTATATTTGGTTTATGGACAATCCGGGGTGATGAATTAAATGGCGAGGATAAAGATACACACCACAGTCCTTTTTGGACAGTGACGATTGCATTTTTTATTGCAGAAATGGGAGATAAAACTCAACTGGCTACGATAGCATTGGCCGCTCAGTTTGCTAATGAAATGATACCTGTATGGTTAGGAACAACTGCCGGTATGATGATAGCTAATGCAATCGGGATCCTGGTCGGCGTAGTTTTAGGAAAAAAGATTCCCGAGCGCTTAGTAAAATGGGTTGCGGCTATCAGTTTTATTTTCTTTGGCATGTATGGTCTGTACGAGTACCTGCCGCACGAGATGTTAACTATACCTGTTATGGCTGGTGGAATAGTGGCCATCTTTCTGGCCATCATCTTTGTTGCCAAACTGGGTGGTAATAAGCTGCCACGTGAGCAGCCGTAAGTAGTTAATGAAAAAATATGTTTAAAATGTTATTTGATCACTAGACAATTTGAGTTTTTATGCTATAATATAAACATATTTAAATAAGATTTGAGTCAATGATGACTCCTTCACATAACAATGTATGTGGAGGAGTCTTTTTTTTTACTTAATGCTTTAACTTTTTTACGGTTTTACTGAAATTCACTATAATATTTACTCCGGTAGTACTGTAATTTGAAAGTATACCATAAATTCTTTACGAAATTGAAAGGGGTTTTTTTGATGAGCAAACTAGGTCAAATTTTTGGTTCAAACGTATTTAATGATGCAGTTATGAAGGAAAGTCTTCCTAAAGCTACTTACAAAGCTTTAAAGAAGACAATTGAAGAGGGGCTTCCTTTAGATCCTGCAGTTGCAGATGTAGTTGCCAGCGCAATGAAAGATTGGGCGCTTGAAAAAGGTGCAACACATTTTACTCATTGGTTCCAGCCAATGACAGGCATCACTGCTGAGAAACACGACGCATTTATATCACCGACTTCAGATGGTAAAGCTATAATGGAGTTTTCAGGAAAAGAGTTAATAAAAGGGGAACCAGATGCTTCTTCATTCCCATCTGGTGGTCTGAGGGCTACCTTTGAAGCTAGAGGTTATACTGCATGGGATTGTACATCACCAGCATTTATAAAAGATGGTTCATTATGTATACCAACTGCTTTTTGTTCATATACAGGTGAAGCTCTGGATAAAAAAACGCCATTATTACGTTCAATGGAAGCTTTATCAAAACAAGCGCTGCGTGTATTAAGGGCACTTGGAGATACAACAACAAAAAAAGTAATTACAACTGTCGGACCAGAACAAGAGTATTTTATAGTTGACAAGAAAACGTTTAACCAAAGAAAAGACTTAATATTTACAGGAAGAACACTTTTTGGCGCTAAACCTCCCAAGGGACAGGAATTAGAAGATCATTATTTTGGTTCACTCAAAGAAAAAATTTCTGCTTACATGAAAGAATTAGATGAAGAGCTGTGGAAGCTTGGAATATCTTCTAAAACTAAACATAACGAAGTTGCCCCTGCGCAGCATGAGTTAGCTCCAATATTTACTACTACTAATATAGCAACAGATCACAACCAACTTACTATGGATACAATGAAGAAGGTTGCTTTAAGACATGATCTTGTGTGCTTATTACATGAGAAACCATTTGCTGGAATTAACGGTTCCGGTAAACATAATAACTGGTCTATGGGAACAGATACTGGAATCAACCTACTTGAGCCAGGTTATACTCCACATGAGAATGAACAGTTTCTTGTATTTTTATGCTCTGTTATCAAAGCTGTAGATGAATATGCAGATCTATTAAGAGTTTCAGCTGCAAATCCGGGAAATGATCATAGACTAGGTGCTAACGAAGCTCCTCCGGCTATCATATCCATATTCTTAGGCGAGCAATTACAAGACATATTAGAACAAATTGAAAAAGGTGGAGCAACAAGCTCTAAATCTGGTGGTGAGATGGAAATTGGTGTTACTACACTGCCAGCTTTACCCAAAGATGCAACTGACAGAAACAGAACATCTCCATTTGCATTTACAGGTAATAAGTTTGAATTTAGAATGGTTCCATCTTCCGCTTCGATCGCCGCACCAAACTATATTTTAAATACTATAGTAGCTGAAGTATTAAGCGAAGTTGCTGATAGATTAGAAAAGGCTAACGATGTAGAGGCTGAAGTTAAAGCAATTCTTACTGAATATGTAACTAAGCATAAGAACGTAGTATTTAATGGAAACGGATACTCAGATGAATGGGTAGTTGAAGCTGAAAAGAGAGGACTTCCAAACATCAAGACTACTGTGGAATCTATTAAAGCATTAATTTCCGAAAAGAATTTAGCAGTAATGGAGAAACATGCTGTATTAAGCAGAGTCGAAATGGAATCCCGTTACGAAATAGATCTTGAAAATTATATTAAGACTATTAACATTGAAGCTTTAACAATGATAGAAATGGCTAAGAGACAAATACTTCCTGCAGTTATCAAGTTTGCTACAAACCTTGCTGCTTCTATTAATACAATCAAAGCTACAGGTGTAGCAGCTGATTTAACAGCTCAAACTGAATTGTTAACAGAGGTATCTACATTAGCTGCAGCATTAAAGAAAAATATTGCTGTACTTGAAGAAGCAGTTGAAAAGGCCTCCAATGCTCATGGCGATACTTATGAACAAGCTTCATTATTCAGATTTGATGTATTTGAGAAGATGGGAACTTTGAGAGAAGTTGCTGATACACTTGAAACCCTGGTAGATAAAGATGTATGGCCGATGCCAACTTATGGCGACCTATTGTTTAACGTATAATCTATGAAATAAAAAGTCTGACTTACAAAGTCAGACTTTTTATTTTTATGTGGACCTACTTGCAAATCCTGATGTCTACTGATGTGGAGACTCCTGGACAAATTGTATTTTTATGCTATAATAAAAACATATTTAAACCCTGAGTCAACGATGACTCTTCCGCAAGCAGCAAGTGGAGGGGTCTGTTTTTTTACTTGTATTGACCAGGGAGTAATGTGAAAACCTATACTGTAAGACATTCTGTGTATGAGGTGAAGAAAAATGGTAAAAGATCTAGTGTATTTGATTCCTGCTGGCAAGTATGGCAAAGAAGAAATTTTAAGCTTGCTTAATAATCACCCGGAAATCAAGTTTGCGTCACTTGTTGGTATCGACCTGGCTGGTAATGATACTGATGAAAAAGTGCCTATTAGCCTGTTTATTAAGGATATGGACGATTTTTATAACGGCAGCGCCGTACAAACTGATGGTTCGTCTGTCGTTCTTACTGGTATTGCCACTTTAAATAATGCCAAAGTTGATATGCTGGCAGATGCTGGTGTTAACTGGTTTGTAGATTATAATTTTGAACACATTGACGAAGAGACAGGTAAGCCTGTTGGTACACTCAGGATTCCTGCATTTTTAGTACATAATAGTGTTAGAGTAGACTCCCGTTCAATTCTGGCACAAAGCCTGGAGTATGTTAAAGGTGAGATCAAATCTCTTTTCCAAAAAAATGAAAAAATTGCTGGTCTAGAACATATCAATAACGCAGATGTTGAAGATATCATTTTCACTGCGGCTACTGAACTTGAATTTTGGGTAAAAACCCCGGCTAATAAAGCCGAAGTAGAAGAGCTATCTGCTTCTCAGGTTTTGCAGGAACAATATTGGCAACGTACCCGGGGCAATGTCCGTACAGCTATGGAACAAGCATTGTTGATGATGGCTAAATATGGTCTTGAGCCGGAAATGGGTCATAAAGAGGTTGGCGGTGTAAAAGCTAAAATTGATGAAGCCGGACATCTGAGCCATGTTATGGAACAGCTTGAAATTGACTGGAAGTTCTCCAATGCTCTTCAATGCGCAGATAATGAGTTGCAAGCCAGAATTTTAGTTAAAGAAGCTTTCCGGGCAAACGGCCTTGAAGTAACCTTTAAAGCTAAACCGATTATCGGTGTTGCCGGTAATGGTGAACATACGCATATTGGTATTGCTGCAAAGCTTAAGTCTGGTAAAATTGTTAACCTATTCTCACCAACAGATATGAAACAATATTTCTTGAGTGCAATCGGTTATGGCGCGATCATGGGCTTATTGAAGCATTATGAGGTTATCAATCCATTTATATCTTCAACAAACGACTCGCTTAACCGTCTAAAACCCGGTTTTGAAGCGCCGATATGCATTGTAACCTCCTTGGGGCATACACCTGCTGTACCTTCCCGTAACAGAACGATCCTTGCCGGTCTTGTACGTGATATTAACAACCCAATGGCTACACGGTTTGAGGTTCGTTCCCCTAACCCATACACCAATACTTATATTGCATTGACTGCCTTTTATATGAGTATGCTTGATGGCATTAAAGCTGCCGTTAACTCCGGAAAATCCGTAGCAGAAATTGATGCGGAATTATCAAAAGAGGCTGGTACTAAAGGCTTCTATCTTGAAACTGACCGGGCGTACCGCAGCGAGCACGACGTATTTGATGATTATTCTGCAGAAGAGCGGGACCGTCTGTTTAGCAAACCGCCGGCTACTGTTTGGGAGAATACGCAAAGTATTAGTAAATACCCGGAAAAAGTTAAAACACTTACCGCGGGGGGGGCTTTCCGTCCTGAACTTGTTCAAGCCTTTGTAGCCGGTGCGTTGGTTCGTTGGCAAACTGAGTTGTTAAATCGCATTATACCGGAAAATCTTACTATCGTTAAAGAGTCTAAATCTTTACATGATGCCGATTCTGCCAGTGATCTTGATCTGAACAACTGGGATAAGATTAATACTCTCAGAGTTTATTTGGCAAAAGACTGCTTATCACAAAAAAGCCTTTTTACCCGTATAAAAGAGGCTATTAAAGCAGGTGATTTTGATAGTGTATCAGAGCTTCAGATTGAAATGGCAGATAAAGTAGGTGTACTAAAAGCTTTATATAGCCAGTACAAAAAAAACATGATACACATCTGCTAAAACAATTTTTAAAACGCACTCCTGTGAATTAGTGGGAGTGCGTTTTTTTACCCGAGAATGCTGCTAGATTAAAAAAATATATACACTAAATTACGGATTATTCATTATTTTTTGATAAAAAAGTTAAAAAAGTCACAATCTTAAAAGGAATTTGCTTGGAGATATGGAATATATCAGTAGATTAATTGTAAAGGAGGCTATATAATTATGGAGAAAAATGCCTGTGATATAGGCAACCTGTTTAGTGATCTGGAAGCACTAAGAATAGCTATTGATATGGAGGCCCGTGGCCGCGATTTTTACAAAAAAGCATATGACCAAGCAGAGAGCAAAGAGCACAAAGACTTGTTTATGCTGCTTATGAATGAGGAAATTCACCACCACGATCAATTTACTAAACTTTATAATAAGGTTAAAGAAAACCAGCAAGTCGGTGAGGATTATCTGTTTGATCAGGAGACTTCACGCTATCTGACTGTACTTGCTGAGCCACATATTTTCCCTAAAGGCAAAGCCGCCCAAATGTTTCCTGAATTTAAGAGCATTGCCGATATCTTGAGGGCAGCTATGCAGGATGAGAAAGATTCA
>JAQSXM010000184.1 GCA_029256645.1 Sporomusa sp.
GGGTTATCTGACGAACCAGATTGAACGCCAACTGGAAAGTAAAGATGTAATATCTAATATGGCCCAATCTGAAAAAGCACTATTAGTTGGCGTTGAACGGCAAGGTGGCTGGGATGTTGATGATTCTCTCAGTGAATTAGCACAATTAGCCGAAACTGCGGGGGCTGAAGTTGTAGGTTCAGTCTGGCAGAAGCGAAGCCGTCTTGATTCAACCTATTTTATTGGACGGGGCAAGGTTCAGGAAATTAGCATAATCCGTCAAGAGATAAATGCTAATATCATTATTTTTGATGACGAACTTTCACCTGCTCAGCAGCGGAATCTAGAACAGACGCTGGGTATTAAAGTCATTGACAGACCGGCGCTAATATTAGATATATTTGCACAACGGGCACGTTCGCATGAGGGGAAGTTACAGGTTGAATTAGCTCAGTTAAAATACAATCTTCCCCGCTTGGGCGGGCAAGGGCTGGTATTGTCACGTTTAGGGGGCGGTATAGGTACAAGAGGCCCTGGAGAAACAAAACTTGAGGTTGACCGGCGGCGGATACGTTCAAGAATTAATGATATCGAACAAGAGATCGAGAATTTAAAAAAGCATCGGAATTTGCATCGTGAACGTCGCCAGGCGGCGAGAATACCAACAACGGCACTAGTTGGTTATACCAATGCCGGAAAATCCACTTTGCTGAATAAGTTGACCGACGCGGGGGTCCTGGCTGAGGACAAGTTGTTTGCGACCTTGGATCCTACTACTAGGCGAACTAAGCTGGCTAGTGGTAAGGAATTTTTGTTAACAGATACAGTTGGCTTTATTCAGAAGTTGCCACATCAGTTAATTGCCGCATTTCGCGGTACACTGGAGGAAGTTGTTCAGGCTGATTTATTACTTCATGTTATTGATGTCAGTCACCCTCAATATGAGCAGCAAAGCAATGCGGTATACCAGGTGCTCCGGGAGTTGGGGGCAGATACCAAGCCTGTTATAACCGTATTTAATAAGATGGACAAAATAGATAGTCAGCATGTTATGGAGCGTATACTCCGGGAACCAGGCAATATTGCCGTGTCTGCGTCTACAGGGACAAACCTGGATAAATTGCTCAGCATGATCGAAGATAATTTTAAAGCAATTCTGGTAGATACCCTGTTATTAGTACCATATGACGATAGTGGTCTTGTATCCAAGCTATATGATATTGCTTCAGTAAATTCAATTGAGTATAAGCCGGAGGGGATTAGTATTTCAGTGTCATTAACGCCGGAGCAATTTGAACGTTATAAAAATTATGTACCAGGAGATGAATGATAGGATGACTCTATTCCCTGAAAATATTACAACTCTGAAAGGTAAAGCTCTTAAACAGGCTTTACCATTATTTGCAGCTATCGACGACATATCGGAACAGAATACTGCCAGGGTGCTTAAGGCGTTTCGTGACCATCAAGTCTCTGAATACCTTTTTCGCACAACTACTGGCTATGGGTATGGCGACAGTGGGAGAGAACGTCTGGATGCCGTATGGGCCGAATTGTGCGGAGCGGAAAAGGCGTTAGTACGGACCCAGTTTGTATCAGGAACTCACGCCTTAGCCTGCGTGTTATTCGGGTTGCTGCGCCCCGGAGATGAATTGTTAGCAGTTACCGGAGCCCCATATGACACCATGCAAACTGTTATTGGCCACGCTGTACAAACGCAAGGTTCGTTAACAGAGTGTGGTATTAGCTATCAAGAGATACCCATGATAGACAGTGGCGTAGATATCGGTGCGATAGGCAAATATATTGGCAATAATACCAAAGTTGCGCTTATTCAGCGCTCGCGGGGCTATAGCCTGCGTAAGCCGCTAAGTATTGAAGCAATTAGGGCGGTGTGTGCTGAGATTAAGAAACATAAGCATGATTGTATTTGTTTTGTTGATAACTGTTACGGTGAATTTGTGGAGATCGTTGAGCCGACACATGTTGGTGCCGACATAATGGCTGGATCACTTATTAAAAACCCGGGGGGAGGTTTAGCACCTTCCGGAGGATATATTGCTGGTAAAGCGGCATTGGTTGATATGGCTGCACGGCGTTTAACAGCCCCGGGATTAGGGGGCGAACTGGGGGCAACACTAGCGGATATTCGTTTATTTTATCAAGGGTTATTTTTAGCTCCACATGTTGTAAACCAGTCTTTAAAAGGAGCAATATTTGCAGGGCTGTTATTTAGTTTATTAGGATATAAGACTTTGCCACGACCTGATGAATTACGCAGCGATATTATTCAAGCTATTGAATTAGGATCGCCAGAGAAAATGATTGCATTTTGTCAGGGTTTGCAACAATATTCTCCGGTAGATGCGCATGTACGGCCTGTACCTGGCTCAGTGCCGGGATATACTGACCAAGTCATTATGGCAGGTGGGACTTTTATTCAGGGATCATCAATAGAGCTAAGTGCCGACGGTCCTTTGCGCTCACCCTATATCGTATATCTGCAAGGTGGATTAACATTTGAACATGCTTTGTTAGGGATATTAGGAGCAGCTAGTGCCGTTGCTAGAGTATAATACTTTCTTTACATATTTCTTCATAACAGTTCCTTATATGACAGGAAAAAACATAAAAGTGTAGAATATAATAAAAGTATGACTTATTATCGATAAAAAATATGTTTTTTGGTGGTTTAGTGTGGAATATATAATTGCCAGTTTAGTGGCCATTCTTACCGTAACTCTGATTGTATATAAACTGGCCAATAGCTTATTTGGGGTAGATTTACGGTTAAGATCGCTGCTGTTATGCGCAGCGTGTGCCATGTTTATTAGCCTGGTTTTACCCAAAATTGTTGTTGGATTTGCCGGACTACCAGGTACTCTGGCTTTTTTGGCCTTTTTTGCAATTATATTTGCTTATTTTATTGCTAAATATGAAGATGTACCGTCGGTTAAAGAAACTGAAAGTGCCTGTTGTTTGGCGGTTAGTCATGCTCAATCAGATATTGTTGAACAAACAGAAGTTATAGGCAGCTTGCCAAATGAATGTATTAATGACAACCAGCAAGGTGCGATTACAGAAAAAGGTAATGAGTATTACTCTAATACTGAACCAGTGGTATTTCTCTCAGAGGAAACATTGTTAGCTAGTAATACTCGTAGCTTAGTGCAATTTACTGTCCTTCAGAATGATTCAAATGATTCATCAGAGGGACTTATTCCTGTTACATGTGATCAAACTATTGTCGCTAAAGAATCACTGGTAGAAGAATTACTGGTAGAAGAATCACTGGTAGAAGAATCACTCGTAGAAGAATTACCGGTAGAAGAATTACCGGTAGAAGAATTACCGGTAGAAGAATTACCGGTAGAAGAATTACCGGTGGAAGAATTACCGGTGGAAGAATCACCGGTAGAGGAATTACCGATAGAAGAATCATCAGTGGAAGAATTACCGATAGAAAAGTCACCGGTGGGCGAATCACTGGTAGAAAAATTACCGGTTGGTGATAGGATCGGACAGGAAGAATACGAAGAATACATAGAAGAAGTTTCTCAATTAACATCAGAACAGGCAGGTGTGACAGTGCAGGAGGCAGAAAACTCAATAACGCTTGATGATGAAAAGGTATTGGAAGAAATAGATCATCCTGCTTCTGAGCAGCTGGATAATTTATTGGATTTTGCTTTTTTAAATAAAGAGCGGCATAATGAAGAAGTCGCTCTTTTGGCTTTCAAACAGGCGTTAGCGCTGTATCCTAATGGTGAGGCTGCGCCTTTTCTAGTCGTTGAAGTGGGTAATCTACTGAAAAATAAGGGTAATTACGATGAAGCTATCAAAGTATTTTCAGATGGCCGTAGTCTTTGCCAATCCAGAGAAGATGAAATGATGGAACAAGAGTTCATCAGCACTATTGCCTATCTTCGCATTATTAAGAATATCTTGTTGCAACATCGTTTAGGGTGTATTAAGTTTTTAGAAATACCGCAACACATACTAAAAGAAATTGATGAGGAATTTAGAGAATGGCGCAATGTGGCTAATATCTAACTATAGAATAATATGGAGGTTATAAGATGAAAAAGAGTGTAGACATTGTTGGACAACCAGTCATTAGCATTACTGAAGGTAAAGAATTTGGTCATGTTAAAGAACTTCTTGTTAATTACGTCAATGGATCAATAGCCGCATTGGTTATTGATGATGGGAAATGGTACTTGGGAGCTAAATTGTTGCCGTTTGAGGCTATAGCTGGTCTGGGTGAGTATGCCGTTACTGTTAATAATAGTGAAGACATTCTAACTGTTAAAGACAGGCCCGAATTGGAGAAATTATTAGAAGCCGGTATAAAGGTTATTGGAACTAAAGTATTAACCAAAGGCGGCAGAATTCAAGGTAAAATTAATGAATTCATAATCGATAGTGCTGGGAAGATTGATATTTGTGAGCTTGAGAAAGTAGATGGTGAGGTTATTGACCTCCCTGCACAGAGAATAGTTACCTTCGGTAAAGAAGTTGTAATCATTGCTGAGGCCGATGAAATAACCGCTGTTAAGCCTATAGCCCCGATTGTTGAGGTGCCTGTTATTAAGTCTGAACAGGTTGCTGATGTGGTTATTCCTGAACCTGTTCAGCCGCAACAAGCAGAACCAACGGCAGCAGCTACGGTGGTTGAAAGCCAGGACAAAGAACAAGAACCTTCTGATGATTCTGCTAAAAAATTTGATGATAAACATCGTAAATTTTTGTTAGGCAAGAAAGCTGCCCGGCGTATCGAGACAGATAACGGGATGCTGATTGTTGAGCAAGGTGGCGAAATTACTGAAGAAGTATTACAAAAAGCTAAGCTTGGCGGAAAATTTGTTGAACTATCGATGAATATTCAATAATTCAATAAATTGAATTAAGTGTGAAATCCCCGCTATTCTAGCGGGGTTTACCTTAGCTACAAGTTTGCTTTGTATACTAACACTTAACATAAGAAAGGATTAAGTGTGCTCTGTGCAAACAGTAACATCACAAAAATTAAACATAATATTTTTTTTGATTATCATCATGCTTTTTAGCTCGGTCAGCATGATTGCCGCTAATTCAGCATTTATGGTAACAAATAAGATTTACCAGGGTGTTAGTGTTGGTGGTATAGATGTTGGTGGTTTATCAGCATCTGAAGCCGAGCAAGAGATTGCAACTGTGTTTAAAGAACGAACAACAGAAACGGCAATAACAGTTATGTATGATAACCAAAAGTGGAGTATTACTGCCCAAGATATTGAGCTAAGTATTCAGGCCTCTCAATTGGCACAGCAGGCATATGCTATTGGGAGAGACGGTAATATTATTGGACAGCTAAAAGAAAGATATTTAGCTGTAAACCAGGGATATACCCTGCCATTGACTGTACATTATAATTATGACAAACTTTATAATCACTTGCTGAGTATTGCCAAAAAGATAGATCGTCAGCCAGTGAATGCCAAACTCAAGCCCAACCGAACATCCTCAAATATCGAAATAACCACAGAGGTAATAGGCCGTAAGGTTGATTTGGACAAGACCATGGCTGAAATCACTGCAAGACTTAATACTCACCTTGCTTTTACTACTCATGTAGTGGTAGAAGCAATTATGCCGTCTGTTGTAGCTAGTGATTTAGTACATATAAACGGACTGATTGCTTCGTATACTACGCAATTTGACCCTTGGGATCAAAATCGGACTCAAAATGTTTTATTAGCTGCAAAGAGCGTTAATGATATCCTGGTTAGGACCGGCGAAGTGTTCTCTTTCAATGATATTGTTGGATTGCGGCTGGCTAAGTTTGGATATAAAGAAGCCCCGGTATATATCGACGGCATTTTAGTCCCTGATTGGGGTGGCGGTGTTTGCCAAGTGAGCAGTACCCTTTACAATGCTGTCTTATTAGCCGACTTAACTATTGAAGAGCGAACTGCCCATTTCCATCCGCCTGGTTATGTGCCTCTGGGGCAAGATGCCACTGTAGCTGATAATCAACTGGATTTTAGGTTTAAGAATACATCGTCGCAGAATATTTATATTACGGGTGAAGTTTTTGGTAATCAGCTTGTTATTAATATCTTTGGCCAGCAATTAGACAATCCTCCCCAGATTTCTGTAGTAGCTACTGATAAACGGGTATTAGAGCCTAATACCATTATAAAACAAGACACTAATTTAGAACTGGGTAAAGAAGTTGTTGAAGTTGAAGGTCAAAAAGGATTTCTGGTATCAACGAACCGTATAAAAAAAATAAATGGTAAAATTGTTGCACAAGAATTTCTCGCCTCAGATGAATTTAAATCAGTTGATAAAATAGTTCGGGTCGGAACTAAAATTCCGCCAAATCAACAAAAAAAATAGCACTAATACAATTTATTAAAAAACAAAGAGAAGCTCGCATTTCCGAGCTTCTCTTTGTTTTTAAAAGATATCTTGAGTATAAGGTGATTAAAATAATCTCCGAGTGTAGCCCGCCTACAGTTTTCAACAGCTAATAGTAGCGGTTAACCTGATGTTTATCAATATAAATAGTTTAATTAATTTATTTTATGTCCGATAATATCTATTATGTTAAGTTGAGCCTGAGGGAGGCACTAAAAGCGTGTTCCTCTGAAATTAACTACCAAACGCTACAGAAAACTCTCATAATGAATGACTGCAAAATAAAAAAAGCAATCATTACGTCAGTTTTCTTCCGCTCTAAACATAATATCAGTTATTCGACGTGCTGTAGACCCTGCGGGGCTATGGTGGCGACGGACTGCGTTGCCGTAGGTTTGCTTGGGTGGTTATCTGCATGGATTGACATGCTGTGGCTGGCGTGGATGAATCGATTATGGTTAAAACCTGATTTCAATCTGTTTTACTTATATATGTGAAATTATGTACAATACATACTGTTATAACTGACCTTATTACAGGCTTTTTAAATGTTGTATGATAGAACCCCACCT
>JAQSXM010000185.1 GCA_029256645.1 Sporomusa sp.
CTTAATTGCCCAGCCAGACGCTCAGAGTCGTTAAGGTTCATCTGGCAACCGTAAGTCTCTGTATAAAAGAGTTTTATCTCTTGGTTTTGTTCATGGTTTTTAGCTTCCATTGTCTCAGCTCCAATTGCGTATATTGTAAAATTTATTATAGCCTAAATTGTGGGCTTGTACAATAAACGTAATAACTCAGCCTTAAAAGAGCGGCCCATTTAGGGCTTATGTAATAATGAATTTTTTTCGGTTCTGCATAGGGATCATATTAAATTAAATAAAAAAACAGGGACATCCCTAATCCCTGTTTATAAAACTATTTTTTTCGTGTGCTGAGGAGCATTTTAATCCCTGAATAAATAACAAACACCCCAAACACCCGTTTAAGCTCATTTGCCGGTACATATTGAACAAAATTAGCACTAATCAGCGCTCCGACAACTGCCCCTGCTGCTATATAGAGCGCTACCTGGTAATTAATAAGCTGCTCTTTATGAAAATGCCAAACACTAACGATGGCCGTAGGGATTATAACGAGCATTGAGATTCCTTGGGCAGTATGTTGTGTTATGCCTAGAATAAACACCATCGCCGGGATCAGCACTACACCGCCGCCGATGCCTAATATACCACTGAGAATACCAGCACCAAGTCCCATTACAAAAATAACTAGTATGGTATTCATGTCAACACCATCCTAATTCCGACTAATATAAGCAAGATAGCAAACAACTGTTTTAAGCGAATTGCGGGTATTTTTTTCATTACCCGCGCCCCTATGCTGGCTCCAAAAATACTTCCTATAATCAAATTTAAGGCCAATATCATATCTATGTTGCCATGGAAACCATATATTACACTACTAACTAGTGCGGTAGGTATAACGATAGCCATTGAAGTAGCCTGAGCAATATGCTGACTAATATTAAAGTAGGTTACCATAATTGGCACGAGGAAAATACCGCCACCAACACCTAGCAAGCCACTTAGAATACCCACTAAAAATCCCACTCCGGAAAGTTTTACTTTCTCTGACATACCTTCCCCCCTATCAATCAATCACGCTAGGGGCTAAGCCCTCCTTATAACTACGGTATTTATCATAGATGATACGAATAGCCGTAATAATAGCCTTTTTGGCACTTCCCTGATAAGTTGTGTCTACGATCCTAACTAAATGATCCGGGTTGGCGATTTGTTTACCCACTAAAATTGAGGATACATGATTACGCGCCACCGCTGTTGCTAAGGTACAATCGGCTTGGATAATCTCACCGGTATCTTCATTTACAAGGAGTACTACACCGATAACCTTATAAATCTCACTGGCAGTAATCCCAGTAGGCAACTTAGCATAACCTGAAAAAAGAATATGTTTATCTTGAGTTTTTTCCATGTTTTTCCCGCCCTTATATTCTAATTATTCAATGCTTAAACGTTTAACTGCAATATTTACTTCTCTAACCATCATACCTGTCATATACTCTACAATTTGCTTTATTTGCTTTTGGGCTTCATGTACAACATTCCAAATAGATTGACCGTATTTTACTGTTACGTCTAGCGATATTGAAATCCCTTTTTCCCGGTCGTGGGAATTTTTAATATTAATTTGACCGGTCTTAGTAATGGCCTCATTACTTGTAGCTACGTAATCTACAAGTGATGCAATCGCAGCGTCTGAAATAAGAAGTTTGCCGTAATAACTAAAGGTTGGCCGAACAATAGATTTTTCACCGAGCTTACGCCGTTGCTTGGAGCGTGGCTTCTTAAAAAAAATATCAAGCGGATCAATCAAATAACCGGAAAAATGAGGTTTAAGCTCAATCGTGGGTACAGGAATAATATGTTTGCCTTCTTTCAGTCTACTCTCCCGGGCCTTGGCAATTTCATTTTTTGTAGCAATGTCTTCAATCCGGATTATTTTGCTAATCGGCGGCAAATTGAGAACATCAACGATTTTCTCTACCATATTTTTTGATGTACCCAATATTAAAATACGTTCAGGCATGACCTTAGCAATAGCCTCTCTGACTTCAGCGGCATGGTCAGGTTCCATAAAAATAGCACGTTTGACAGCTCTAATCTTGCTGGGCTCCTTCTTCGCTGAATGACCAGCAATAATCTTGCTGTCCTTAATTAGTAAGCCGTCGTCAATAATTGTATCAACACTGTGCTCGTGCGCCACAATTAACGCCCGATGGCTTTTGCCTGTTCCGCTTGATCCGATCAAAGCGAAGGTATCCATAGGCAGCCTCCTGGTAAAAGTATAATGGGATATAACATAAAAATAAACACCTTTGCAGGTGTTGTCAAGTAAAAATCACATTACCTTGACAAAGAATCAACCAAGGCAGCTGAAATGGTAAATATACCAAGTTTCTCAGGATATCGACCAGGTATAGCGTGAAAATCAGAGCCACCTGTTATTTTTAAGTTATATTTATTGGCAATATCTAAATACTTGCAAGTCATTGCGTGATCATGCTCTGGATGAAAAACCTCCAGACCACTCATACCGGCTTGAATCATTTTAAGAACTAAATTATCATCACCAATTAGGCCAGGGTGAGCCAATACAGCAATTCCCCCGGCCTGTTCTATCAGCTTAATGGCCTGTTCAGGAGTTAACTTGTAATGGGGGACATATGCCGGCCCATTGTTTGCTAAAAGCACCTTAAAAGCCTCGTCTACAGTTTTAAAATAGCCATTCTCCACAAGTACTTCAGCCACATGCGGCCGCCCGATAGCCGTAGCCTGACCAGCAAACTCCACGACCCTGTCGTAATCAATGAGGTAACCTAATTGATTAAGCTTTGCAATTATTGTCCGCGAACGCTGCACTCGGTCATTAATGATAATTTCTAATTGATCTCTAAGTTTACTATTATCAATATCAACAAAATAGCCTAAAATATGTACTTCATACCCTGGCAACTCAGTGCTAAACTCAATTCCCGGAATAATTGACAACTTTGTCACAAAGTTGTCAATTATTCCGGCATCTCTTAATTCTAAATGCGCTGCAACTGTGTCGTGATCAGTAATAGCAATATGACTTAAACCAACCTTCTCAGCCTGACGAACAATCTCCAGGGGAGATTGTCGACCATCTGATGCGGTAGTATGAATATGCAGATCTGCGCTCATATAGTACCAAGATTAGTGGCCAATTGAATTAAAGTCCGAACACCAGCGCCAGTACCACCTTTCAGATTATAACCTTTATCCTTATCTGAATCTGATGTACCTGCAATATCGATATGAACCCATGGGGTCTTATCTGCAAACTGGCCGATAAACAGTCCGGCTGTGATCGTCCCCCCTGCCCTTCCACCACTATTTTTAAGGTCGGCTATTGAGCTTTTTACTTGTTCAAGGAACTCTTCATCATTAGGAAGCTCCCACATTTTTTCACCGGTTTGCTGAGCTACTGCAATAATCCTCTGGCACCATTCACGATTATTGGTAATAACGCCCGAATAAACACTTCCCAGTCCAACAACACATGCTCCTGTCAATGTTGCCAGATCAACGATCTTAGTGGCACCCAGTTTTTTAGCATAGGTAACAGCATCGGCCAAAATTAACCGGCCTTCCGCATCGGTATTTAATACTTCGATTGTTTTACCACTCATGGAAGTAATAATATCCCCAGGCCTAAAGGCACTGCCTGAAGGCATGTTTTCAGTGCATGGTATTACTGCAATAATATTTACCTTGGGCTTTAATTGACCGATAGCCATCATCGCGCCTAATACAGCGCCGCCGCCAGCCATATCTCGTTTCATTTCATCCATGTTCTGGCTGGGCTTTATTGATATACCGCCACTATCAAAAGTAATTCCTTTACCTACATAGGCAATTATTTCGTTGTTAGCCGGGTCCCCTAAATATTTTAAAACAATGAGTTTCGGAGGTTCAACACTACCTTGGGCAACCGCCAGTAGTGCTCCCATACCCTGTTGTTGCATATCTTCCTTTTCCAGTAAGCTAATCTCTAAACCATACTGTTTGGCAAGCTCCTCTGCGTGCCAGGCCATTTTAGTCGGAGTCATATACCGGGCTGGGTGATTTATTAAATCACGGGCATAATTGACGCTTCCCGCAACTATTTTCCCAAGTTCAACCCCTTTATGGATTGCATCAATATTTACAGCATCTTCTTCAACAATTAAAAGCTGCTCAATATCGTTCGCTTCATTATTACTTGATTTATAGTATTTAAACTGATACAAGCCCATTATTGCACCTTCCACCACGGCTTGAGCCGCCTGGTTGCTGTCTGATCCAATACTACCGATATCAGAAATACTAATCGCAACTATTTTAGACCATAGCTTTTTGGCCCCCCGCATTGCAATAGCCATAAGCGCCCGCGCTTTATCCAATGAGAATTCAGCCTTCTTCCCTAAGCCAAGAAGAACAATCCGTTTAGCGCTTACAGCCCCGAACGTATATATGATAGTAGTTTCTCCATACTTCCCGCAGGTGGGTATATCCCGAATTATCTCGTTTATATGACCATTTAAAGCCTTGTCAGCAGTTCCAATAGCACTACCGGGAGATAGGTCTACGTCACCTTCAAACATGGTTATGATTAAGGTGTCACACAAAGTCTCGGTTACCGCCGCATTAATCACTTCAATATTCATTTTTCCACTCCTTGTAGTTGATATCACCAAGCATTATTATATTATGCCATAAAATGCTTCACTAAAACAGTAAAACCTGTTCAATGTGAACAGGTTTTGAGTATTTAGTAAATATTAGCGGGGCTCAACTATTAATTTGATGGCTGTACGTTCTTCACCATCAATAAGAATATCAGTGAAGGCAGGGATGCAGATTAGGTCAACACCATGCGGCGCTACAAATCCTCTGGCAATTGCAACTGCTTTTACAGCCTGGTTGAGTGCGCCTGCGCCGATCGCTTGAATCTCGGCACCACCGCGTTCTCTCAGCACTCCGGCCAAGGCTCCTGCTACAGAATTAGGATTAGATTTTGCTGATACTTTCAAGACATCCATGTTTTTATGTGCCCTCCTTTGATTAAAAAAAACGTTATTAGTCCTATAAAATAGATATATTCGTTGTACGGGAAAAAATTCCTTTTTCCATATACAAAAAAATCTAATTATTACAACAAATAGACAATATATCATCTATAGTTCTCAATACACAATCTCCGGCCAGGCAATTGATGTCAGTATTTGTTATTTATTAAACACAAACACACGTCCGTCTTCGCGAATCCCGATAAGACTGTGGTCATCATTATCTTTTTTGCGCATATTCTCCAGCATATCTTCAATTACTTCTTCTTGCAAAAGGAGATCTTCTTCCAGCATAGCGTCATTACGATCAGCAACCAACCGGTCAGTAAACCGGTCTCTAAGGAGCTTAATCGTCAGGCCTATTTCCCCGCGTGACATAGTATGTACGTCCCGCATCACAGTTAAAATAGCCACTTGTTCATATGAACTAAGTTCAACATCAATAGTACTATCTGTTACGCCCTCCAATAAATGATATGCAGCAATACTATTAATGAGAAGCCGCTTTGCGGATTCAAAATCCTTAGTAGTCGGAATGCCGGAAATCATAAATGTGAGCTTGAGGGAATTTGCTTCAGGGTCAAAATTAATTGTTCCAATTTCCGGATAACGTACTAACATTGATATGAGAAGGTTTGCACCATCAGAAACCTGTTGGTCATTTGGGCAAATTTCAGACATTATATTTCACCGTCCAATAAGTTTGTATATATAAATTAATGCTTGTGAAGTTTCTGTTTTATTATTCTCTAGAAGATATCTAAATCCTGCTTTTAAATTTTTGGGAAAAATACTAAAAAACGGCTTTACCTGAAGGTAAAGCCGTTTCACATAGTTATTATTCTCTATTTAGCATAATCAACAGCACGTGTTTCACGAATAACTGTCACCTTAATTTGACCTGGATATTCGAGTTCGCCTTCAATCTTCTTTACAATATCCCGGACTAAACGAACAGCTGTTAAGTCGTCAATCTTATCTGGCTTAACCATAATACGAATTTCGCGACCCGCCTGAATCGCAAAAGATTTCTCTACGCCATCAAATGATTCAGCAATTTCTTCCAATCGTGTTAATCGCTTAAGATAGCTTTCTAGAGTCTCTCTGCGAGCCCCCGGCCGAGCGGCCGAGACTGCATCAGCAGCTGCTACAAGTACAGCTTGGATTGTTTTAGGTTCTTCATCACCATGGTGAGCAGCAATAGCATTAATAACTTCAGCCGATTCACGATATTTCTTAGCCAAATCAGCACCAATTGTTACATGAGGGCCTTCAACTTCATGGTCTACAGCCTTCCCTATATCGTGCAGTAAACCAGCTCTTTTAGCTAACATTACATCTACACCAAGTTCTGCGGCCATAACCCCAGCTAAGTGTGCTACTTCGACTGAATGTTTGAGTACATTCTGACCATAGCTGGTCCGAAACTTTAATCTTCCGAGAAGTTTTATCAGTTCAGGATGCAAGCCATGAACTCCAGTTTCAAATGTTGCCTGTTCGCCTGCTTCCTTAATTTTCTGTTCAACTTCTTTTTGGGCTTTCTCAACCATCTCTTCGATACGGGCAGGATGAATTCGACCATCCACAATAAGTTTCTCCAGTGCAATCCTGGCAACCTCTCGACGAACAGGATCAAATCCAGATAAAATAACTGCCTCAGGTGTATCATCAATAATCAAATCAATACCGGTAAGTGTCTCCAGGGTTCGAATATTGCGGCCTTCCCGACCAATAATTCGACCTTTCATTTCATCATTAGGCAGAGAAACCACAGATACAGTGGTTTCTGCAACATGATC
>JAQSXM010000186.1 GCA_029256645.1 Sporomusa sp.
TTCATTGAAACGATTGAGCAAAGGCAAGGGTTGAAAATTGCCTGCCCGGAAGAGATCGCTTTCCGTATGGGATATATCACTGCTGAACAAATAATCAAAATTGCTCAATCATATCGTAATAATGGTTACGGAAGGTATCTAATGAATGTAGCACAGGGGGAAAAACTCCATGAAATGCTATAATACGCTGCTGCCAGATGTAAAGGTCATTGAACCCCGGGCTTTTGAAGACAGTCGTGGCTTTTTTATGGAGACCTGGAACGCCGCGCGCTATGCCGAAGTAGGTATTGTAGCAAATTTTGTTCAAGATAATCTATCTTTGTCAACCCAGGGGATTTTGCGAGGACTCCATTATCAGCAGCCGAATCCGCAAGCAAAACTGGTGCAGGTTCTGCAGGGAGAAGTGTTCGATGTGGCAGTAGATATCAGATCTGGATCCCCGACTTTCGGACAATGGGTGGGTATAACTTTGTCTGCGAGCAATAGAAAGCAACTGTATATCCCTGAAGGATTTGCCCACGGATTTTACGTGGTAAGCCAGACCGCATTATTTGCCTATAAGTGTACAGACTTCTATTTACCACAGCATGAAGGGGGAATTTGTTGGGATGATCCAGATTTAGGCATAACCTGGCCAGTCGTTGAGCCTACGCTATCAGCAAAAGATAAGCAATACCCCAAACTTAAGGAGATACCTCTGGATCGTTTACCAAATTTAAGGTTGGATTAGGTGTAGTACTATGAAGATGATAGTTACTGGTGGAACAGGCCAGCTAGGGCGAGCATTTAGTGATCTAATAGATACTGATGATATTCAAATTTTTTCCTTTAGCTCGCATGAATTAGATGTTACTAATCCGCACCAGATTAATCATATTTTTAATGAGGTTCAACCAGATGTTGTCATTCATGCAGGCGCATATACTGCCGTTGACGCAGCCGAGACTCACGCTGATATTGTATTTAGGGTTAATGTGGTTGGCACACGGAACATAGCTGCAGCCTGCCTGCACTATGACAGCAAATTGGTGTATGTTAGCACAGATTATGTGTTTGATGGAAAAAATAATCGCCCCTATACCGAATTTGATCAGCCGAACCCCCTGAATATTTACGGCAGAAGTAAGTTAGAAGGTGAGATAATTGCCGCCAGGATTTGTCCCCGGCTATTTATCGTTAGGACGTCCTGGCTCTATGGTGAGGGGCATAATTTTGTCCGCACCATTTTGAAATTAGCTAAAGAACGGGAATATCTCACCATTGTTAATGATCAAACCGGTTCGCCGACATACACTGTTGACCTGGCTCAGGGAATTTTGTCATTAGTAAATACTTTTGAATTTGGTACATATCATATGTCAAGCAATGGCCAGTGTACCTGGTATGACTTTGCCAGGGAGATTTTGCGGCTTGCCGGTCAGAACATAGAAGTAAGACCAATAAATACGGCGGAGTTTGCATTGCCTGCAGAACGACCGGCGTATTCGGTGCTGCGCAATTATATGCTGGAGCTGACGTGCGGCGATTATTTTCGTTCATGGCAAGCTGGACTGCGTGATTATATGAGTACAATAAAAAAGTAGTTGCTGTGGATAGCTAAAGAGGTTATCCAGTTTCCTCCTATAAGCTGAAATCAGTGGGAATTTCATAACTGCAGCAGAACAATATGGCAGTAACTTAATGGTTGGTTATTGCATAAACTACATTGAATTAAACCCATAATGATAGTTAAAGCGAGGAGGGAATGACATGGGCTTTGGTTTTGGTGGTTGCGGTGGGCATGGCCGCGGTAATAGTTGGTGTATTGTGATTATTATCATAATACTACTGTTTACCTGCTTTGGGGATGAAGACAGTTGTAGCTGTTAGCCGATACTTACAGATGAGCCGGCGCCTTTTAGGCCCGGCTCATTGGTTTAACAAAAAAGCACCTGACATCGTTGACAGGTATAACGATGAGCGGTCTGCCTTTGATGTATCGATAGAAACTTCTTGCTAAAAGATATAAAGATATCAAACAGACTCTGCTCAAAATTCAGATTGATTTTTGTATACACAGGTGTTATAATAAATACAAGAATAAAGTATACATAGCCGATTGGCGACAGAATGAATTGCTATTCGGGGTCTGTCGCTGGTCGTGTCAGAGTATACACTATTATAAAAAACCCCATCATGGAGTTCCTGAGTACCGGAACTGCATGATGGGGTTTTTTCATTTCTGAAGCTGGCTACAGACCGGGCAGCCTTGCATACGGAAGGGTTTTTCCAAGTGGGCTTTATCCAGAAGGTCCTGGTTGTTAAAAATATCTAGCGTCGGGCCGTCGGCGATTACTGTGCCGGCGCTTATGACCACCGTGCGGGTGCACAGGTCTAACACTAAATCCAGATCATGGGTTGCAATAATCTTGGTGTGTTCAAAGGTTTTGAGCAAGTTAATTAGTTGACGGCGAGCCAGTGGATCAAGTCCGGCTGTAGGCTCATCCATAACTAATATGGATGGATCCATCGCAATAACAGCAGCAATGGCTACCGCTCGTTTTTGGCCGCCTGAAAGCCGATAAGGGGTGCGATCCTTAAGCTGTAGCGCGCCGACTGTATTTAGGGCAGCAGTTACCCGGGCATCTACTTCAGCAGGCGGGAATCCCAGGTTTAGTGGACCAAAGGCCACATCATCATACACCGTAGGCATAAATAGCTGGTCATCTGAATTCTGAAAAACCATACCTACCGCTCGTCGAACATGCGGTAAAGTTTGTTTAGTCACTGGATAGCCGCCAATATTTATAGTTCCTGACGTTGGAAAGAGTACTCCAATCAGGTGAGACAAAAGCGTAGTTTTTCCTGAACCGTTAGCGCCAACAATCGCAACTGATTCCCCGTGAGTAATACGGACCGACAAGCCGCGTAATGCTTCTGTCTGGTCTGGATAGGTATATGTTACATCTTTTAGTTCGACGATATGATGGCTCATTGCTAGACCCCCATGAGTAAATTGCCTAATAACTGTGGAATGTTAAACCAACGGACAAGTAAGAAGAAAATGATCCAAAAGATAAGATAGAGTATGTCTACTAAGGTAAGGGAACTAGTGCGCAGCAGGCGCACCTCGCCGTCAAAGCCCCGGCACAGCATGGCCTGATAAATGCGATTGGCGCGGTCAATGGAACGAAGCAGGAGCTGTCCTAAGAGTGAACCCCAGGCTCGGAACTGGACCCCTTCGCCGTGAAAAGACCGTAAGCTGTAGGCTGTGATACAGCTTACAAATTCCTCTACCAAGACATGTAGATAGCGATACATGAACAACAATTGAACAACAATAATTTTAGGTACGCCTATTTTAAGCAAAGCTGAACAAAGAGGGTCAATTCCCGTTGTTGCTACTAAGATTAGAGCCGTAGTCACCGTCAAACACAATTTTATTGTGATCGAGAGGAAGGAAACCCAACCGCCGGAAATCACCACAGAACCGATCTTCGTAATCGGTGTATTATCAAAAAACGGATTGAAAATGCCGATAAATATGATAAAAGGCGCAACAATTAGCAAGCGTTTTAGGATTAGTGATAATGGCAGATTGCCAAGAGAAACTAAGACTGCGGGAAATAAGAAGAAGGGGTACAGTCCGGTAATCTCATATTTCGAGGAAGAAGTAACAGTAAGAATAAAGATAAGTGTGGTAATGAGCTTAACGCAAGGGTTGAGACGATGAATAGAGGTGTTTTGTGTTGAGAGGGCATCAAGGTAGCGTAAATCTATCCAGTTAGCTTCAATTTTTAGCATAGATCAACCTCTTTCACAAGTGGAAAGGGGATACGGTCAAGTCCGTATCCCTTATTCAAAATAACACTACTATCTGGCGAAACGCTGCAAGCCCTTCCCTATTGCGTAGGCAAGTGCTAAAGTCATGATCGAGCCCATGATGCCTGCCATAGAAGTACCGCTGTCAACTGCCGGCCAGGCGGCTGGTTCCTCAGAGGTGCTTGCGTTGACTGCAGCAGTGGCTTCTTTAGTTTCTTCTGCAGGTTGTTTAAAGTTATAATCAGGTAAGAATGCAGTCTTCTCTTGTATTTCTGCAAAGAAGCTGTGAATTCCTTCCGGAGCATTTAATTCCGGTTCGCCAGTCACGTTGGCGATTGACCATTCCAGTCCATCCGGGTTTGCGGAGGCAAACCAGCTTAAGGCGCCACTGGTGAGTACGGCGGCAATGAGCAGGGTGATAAAAACCCCTTTAATAGGAATGCTGCCAAAGGGTTGCCCCAGTGCTGTTTTTTGTAAGATTGCCGGTGATTCTTTCATAATAAATAGAACGATGACTGCTGTGACCAGACCTTCGACTAAACCGATTGCCAGATGAATCGGCTGCATTAAAAGCAAGAATGTAGAGAAAGGGAGCTCGGAAACCCCGGAAAAGAGTGTTTCCAGTACAACCCCGAACGCGCCTAGCTGTAGTCCAATGACTGCTGCCAATACTGAAGCTAAAAAAATGCGCCACTGTGAAGGGTTGTTGGCGGTTAACGGTTTGTAGATAAAAGGATAAGCAACAAAGCAGGCTAAAAAACCCATATTAAAGATGTTAGCGCCAAGTGCCAACAGGCCGCCGTCAGCAAAAAACAAACACTGAATGGTTAAGATAGAGGCTATGGTTAATGCAGCGGCCTGAGGGCCAAGCAAAATGGCCAGCAGGAGTCCACCACATAGGTGGCCGCTGGAACCAGTCCCCGGGATCGTGAAATTAATCATTTGTGCTGCGAATACGAAGGCTCCCAGCACGCCCATTAGGGGAACTTTGCGATCATCAATGTCGTTTTGGACTTTTTTAGCTGCGTAAGATGCTAAACCTGCGGTTGCTACCCACATAGCCCCGCCGACTGCCGGGGAGATTAACGCGTCTGCCATATGCATGTAAAATCCACTCCTAAAAATTATTATAGCGACTGAACTTAATAATTACCAACAAAAAAAGACTACCAAGAAACCCCATGCACTGTTACTGCTGGGATGAGACTTTCGTAGCCTTGTTTCACCGGTATACAATTGGATGAAATATAAAGCCAGCCCTTCAGAGCTAAGGTATCTTCATGATACACTATATTGTGAATATTTTCATCAATGTGAATTATTCGCGATGGGATTACTTATTCCTGCTATATATTAGTATTTTTTATTTTTTATTCGTAGTTGACAGCTAATTCCTAAACCAATTGGTAAATAAGTGCTATAATAATAGCAATAGAGTAAGTATGAATTTTTCGAAAGAGGAGGAAGAGCATGCTTCAAGAATTTTCAGTGGTAAATAATGAAGTACATGTTACACTTACTGGCAGCATTTATGTGGAAGAAGCCACCGCTATCAGGGCAAAATTAATTGAGTATATTGATAAGGGGTTTAAACGGTTTATTATAACTATGCAAAATGTCGACTATATTGACAGTTCCGGTTTGGGTGTGCTGGTCGCTGTACAGAAACGGGCTGTACAGAACGGCGGTGGTGTAGCGATCAAAGGAATTAAAGGAATTGTGAAGGAATTATTTGAGCTGACCCGTCTAAATAAGGTATTTGAAATTCTTTAATCAGCAAATGGTAGAACAGCCACTCCGGTGAATTGTAGTGGCTGTTTTATATATGCCTGCAGTTGATAACAACAATCTGCCGCTGGTGAGTTGCCGCAATTTTGCGGAAGCTTTATTTTTTTTGCAGGTTTTTAGTTATTGGGACAGAATAATATGGAGGTACTTTAGAATAATATGTATCCGGAGGCTGTTATTGATGAAGGGCTTACAACGCATACTAATAAGTAGCTGTTTGATGATTATCCTTGTCGTGCTTAGCGCAGGTTGTGGAGTAGGCTCATTATTTGCCCCTAAGCCCTACAAAGAAACACAATTTCTTATGGATACCATTATCGATATTACGGCCTACGGCGAGGGCAATGAAGCGGCTGTTAAAGCCGCATTTGACGAGTTTCAACGAATTAATGAACTGACCAACCGGTTTGATGACAATAGCCAGGTAACTAAGATTAACCAGGCGGCAGGAAAAGCCAAGGTGCAGGTTGATGCTGACGTCATTACTATGCTCAAGCTGGCCCGCAGCCGCTCGCAGCAGCTTGGCGGTGCGCTGGACGTAACTATCGGTGCACTCACCGAGCTCTGGGGTGTAGGCCACAAGGGTGAGTTTGTGCCCAGCCAACCAGAGATTGAAGCCGCGCGGCTGCTGGTAGATTACCGCTTGCTGGAGATTGATGACAAAGAACGGACTGTGTTTTTACCCAAGGCCGGTATGAGCATTGACTTGGGGGCAGTTGCCAAAAGCTATGCCAATCGCAGGGCGATTGAGGTCTTAAAGGCCAAAGGGATAAAGTCTGCGCTGGTAAACGCCGGCGGTGAGGTTCGGGTTATCGGAACTAGGCCGGATGGGCAGCCTTGGCGTGTGGGTGTGCAGGATCCCCGCGATACGGAGGGTTTAGCCGCAAAGGTTGCGCTGACAGAGTGGGACTCACTTGAGACTTCAGGCGACTATCAGCGGTTTTTTATAAAAGACAATGTGAGATATGCTCATATTTTAGATCCGCGAACCGGCTCCCAACCGCGGGAAGTGGTTAGTGTTACTATTGTTTCCAAGTCAGACAGTTACGCCGATGTGTTAAGCACAGCCATGTTTGTGCTTGGCGTGGAGAAAGGTCAGGAATTACTTAAGCAATATCCTGGTACCGAAGCCATTTTTATTACCAATGACGGAAAAAAAGTTGTCACACCCGGTTTGGCGGGAAAAATAGAGTTTTAGGTGATGTTATGGATACCAAAAAAGTTAGAAGACA
>JAQSXM010000187.1 GCA_029256645.1 Sporomusa sp.
AAGCTACCGGTATTAATTGCCAGCGGACAGGTCGTTTGACATAAACCATCAGTGGCACAGGTTATCTCGCCAAAATAGTCATAATCCTGTTCCACTCGCTGTTCCAGCACTTTATTTGTTCCGGCTGCCCGCAGCCGGGCCAGCTCACGCTGCACGGCAATGCGCTGGCGCGGACTACTGGTCAGATTAAGGGAGGGGCAGTTAATCTCACAAAAGCCGCACTCCATACACTTATCAACAAGTTCATGAACCTGCGGCATGATTTTCAGATTCTCAACATAGACATCGGCATTATCGGTAATTACAACATCGGGGTTGAGCAGTGCCTCCGGGTCAAAAGCCTGCTTTATTTGTTTCATATATTTATACGCTTGATGACCCCATTCGAGCTCAACAAAGGGAGCCATATTCCGACCAGTGCCATGCTCAGCCTTTAATGAACCGGAGAAACGCTCCACCACCATACTGCACACTTCATTAATAAAGCCTCTATAGCGACTGATATCTGACAGGGTGTCAAAATTCTGATTAAAAACAAAGTGGACGTTGCCGTCTAACGCATGACCATAGATCACACCATCACCGTAACCATGCCTGTTCATACATTCCCGCAAGGCGAGAACACCCTCAGCCAGTAATTCTTTTGGGAAGGCAACATCCTCAATGATAACCGACGTGCCCTGGCGCCGAATGCCGCCGACAGCAGGAAATACGCCGGCCCGGATCTTCCATAACTTCTCATACTCGGTTTTCTTATCAGTGAAGGCAATCGGAAACAGAACAGGGATGTCGGCTAAACATTGGATCGTTTTTTCGATGTTATTATCAAGGGTAGCCCTGTCCAAAGCTCTAATCTCTACTAACAACGCTGTTGCCTGCTCGTCCAGCTCTTTTAAAAATGCCGGCATACCGGCGCTGTCTTCTACCGAACGCAGCGAAATACGATCAAGTAATTCTGCTGCCGCCACTAACGGGCGCTCCAGCCGCATTACCGCCATACAGGCCTGTTTCATATCCGGGAAAAACATGAGTGCCGAGGCTTTATGGGCATGTTCAACAATCGTCTTGTAGGTTATCTCCGCAATAAAGCCCAGTGTTCCCTCTGATCCGATCATAAGATGGCTAATAATGTCAATTGGGTTATGATAATCGACAAAAGCATTGATGCCATAGCCGGTAGTGTTTTTAATCTTAAATTTGCGAACAATCAGCTGTCGCAGCTGCTGGTCGGCATTAATCTCATCCCGGATGTTTTCAATAGCGCCGATCAATTGCTGATGACTACTGACAAAGTGCTCACAAGACTCAGGATCAGCCGTATCTAAAATAGCTCCATCCGCAAATATTATTTTCATAGCAGTAATCGTTTTATAGCTGTTATCAGCAGTACCACAGCACATCCCACTGGCATTATTAGCGGCAATACCACCGATCATCGCATAGTTGATCGAAGCCGGGTCAGGCCCGATTTTCCGTGAGTATGGCCGGAGATACTGATTAGCCTCAGATCCGATAATCCCCGGTTCTAGCATAATGGTTTCGCCCTGATCATCAATCTGGTAGCCGCTCCAGCCTCCTGCCAGCAACAATAGCACCGAATCAGTAAGAGCCTGACCTGACAGGCTTGTGCCTGCCGCCCGGATCGCAGTTGCAACCTTCAATTTACCGGCAATTTTGAAAATTTCAGCTACCTCTTGGGATGTGCGGACTTTGACCACCAGCTTGGGTGTTATGCGGTAGAGACTGGCATCTACTCCATAGGCCAGTGTTCGGATCGGGTCTGCAAAAATATGGTTAGCAGGAATAAAGGTTATCAATTCCTCGTAAAACTTACGATAGTTCTCCGGCAGATTAAGAATATCACTCTTCACTGTACGCATACCCACTCTTACCACCCATCCCTTCTGTATTTACAGATTGTATTTGATTTTATTGGTAATTTCGCCAATAAAGTCGAATAACCTCCTAATTTGTGAGATTTATCAAAAAATTGTAGATTTTTGCACTGAACATCCCACTAAATATAGGTATACAGCCTTGTAATAACTCTGTTGTTTTCGTACATCTTATCTGCTTCCTGCCGCAACTAAAGACGCATAGTAAAAACTCTTAAGTTACATATCCGCCTGGCAAATAAACAACAAAAGAGCTTTACTACAACTACACTTTGTTAATTACAATACATTTTAACCGTGAGCGCGTCTTAAACGCGGTTCTAAACTCGTATAAGCCTCATCTTCAACCCTGCCACTGCTCAGGTTATAGGAAAGCTGGCTAAGACAAGAGGTCACATTGATCTGACTTAAAGAAATATGATCTGGTAGGCATATGGATACCGGCGAAAAGTTAGCAATCCCCTTTATACCTGCCTTAACCATGGTATTTGCCACTCTCTGGGCCTCTTGTGTTGGCACAGTGAGTAACCCGATCGAGATTGCCTGTGATTTTATCAGGTTTGCTAAGTTTCCAGGGCGATTCACAGTTAATCCTAAGCCAGGGATCTTGTGACCATGACTTCTTTTATCCAAATCAACCACTGCAGCAATCTTAAAACCCGGTGGCAACAATCTGTCATAATTACCAACTCCCGTAAATGGAACCCCTCTGCCAACCAACACTGAATTCCATACTGCATTGTATCCAAGAATCTCACCCACCCATGACAGCAAATATTCAACCTCATAGCCGACTCCCTTAGTGCCAAAACCGCCAAAATAGGCCAAATCCCTGCGAATCACCGACGAAGCAATCCCTGTCAGCTTACCTAATTGTGTAGATGCACAAACCTGTTCGCCCTCATCCCGAATTTTTTTCAGAATGCTATAATAGATCGCCATTCTGGCAATAGTTACTTTAGCTACCTCTTCCCTGGGTTTAATCATGTTGTCCATCTTCCTTTCAATCCTAATAAACTAAAAAGGCATGAAGCTACGGCAAATTACCGTCGGCTTCATACCTACATTCTATCTGTATATGACTTTCTCAGGCAGTTACTAGGCTTTTACAGCCTTAATAAAATAGCGGTCGTCTGCATCAATAACATCTGTCACCTGAAACCCTACAGTCCTCATCAGTTCACACACCGTTTCTGCCGGCGACAGGCGATCATCTTTGACCGCCTCACTACCCTGATGAATGGCATTTACCTGGTGACGGGAAATGTCATGCATGATAACCAGCAATCCGCCATCACCCAGATGCTTGTGAATATGGGTCATAAATAGCTGTTTATCTTTAATATGGGGGAAAAAATTAAAACACAACACTGCATCAAGTAAACTTTCAGGAACATACTCCATAATGTCGGCAACGGTAAAAGTAATACCACCAAGGCCGCCATATTTCTCCTTTGCCTTAGCCAGCATATTGGCCGAAAAGTCCACTGCTGTTACTCCACCGGTCGAACCAATTGCTTGTTTAATAAATGGTAGTAATACACCTGTACCACTGCCTGCATCCAATACGTTAAATCCTTGCTCTAAGCCAACCCGCTCAACGAGTTGAGCAATTTTTTCAGCATCAGCCAAACGAGTATTATCCCACTGGCTCGCAATCTTGTCAAAAAAATCCCGTTCATTACTCATGTACTTTCACCTGCCTAAACGCCCCCGAAGCTGCTTCAAGTCTTTTTACTAGGGACAAAAAATAATTGGATGGCAATCCCCGGTAATCCGGTAGTAACTGAGGCAATAATAAATGGTAGTGGTTTTAGCTGAACTGCAAATATGGCAGCCATACCGGCCACAAGCAAAGCAGACGCGATACGCCCTGCCAGCATGGCCCCAATCAGCGACCACACTAGCGGCAGCTTGCGCTGCCGGTACAGATACCCTGTTATAGCCCCATATACACCTAATTCTAGCACCATAATAGGCAGCATCGGCATTAGCGGCGGCATCCCGGTAGTAAAACTGCTTATAACCGGCGTTAACAGCCCCGTAGCCAGACCACCTTTGAAGCCAAGCAACAATCCTGCCATCAATACCGGGATGTGCATCGGGAGAAATATCTGTCCAACCCCCCCGAAGAAATGGAAGGTTATCGGCATTGTTACGCCAAGAGCGATAAACATAGCCACATTAAATAATTTGTGAGTATAATTCATAGGTTCACCTTCTACCTTGGCCTATATTTTTTGGGTCAGGCTGACATAGTACGAACGACCAGGCATTGGGTAGCCAATTTGCTCTACATATTGCTTGTCAAAAATATTATCTACATAGAGGCTGACCGTTCTTGTTTTGTCAAGTTCACGGACAACAGCCAGGTTGTGAGTGGTATAGCAGCCAATTTCGCGCAGTGTGGTATTATTATAGAATGCTTTCTGGGAACTTGTAAAGTTTATGCTATAGCGTACTTGCCAGGGTTTATTGTCATAATGATAGGCGAGCATTGCTTTGTGCTGTGGTCGATAATCAAGCTCACCAGCCAAACCGGCATTCGTAAGACTTGAACCAACCTTGTCAGTATGCTGGTTGGTATAGTTAAACATCACTTTATTTATCTCATCAAATTTGTAGACATTTTCCCATTCAGCACCCCATACTTTGACTTTATCAATGTTATAACACCAAAATGGATTAACATGCTGGAAGTTAATATAATCATCGATGTCCTGATAATACAACGTAGCTTTGGTATTGTATTTATCACTGATTTTTTGTTCAGCGCCAATCTCATAGCTATACCCTTTCTCTGGTTTAATCTGTTTATGGTAACCGGGATTAGCTACGTCCTGACCAATGTTATCATTATATTTCTGGGACCACCAGTAATATTCAGCCATTGACGGCGCCCGCCACAACCTGTTAACCGATACAAATGTAGTTGTAGTCTCATTGTTTCGGAAAGACAAACTCATTTTCGGCGATAATGCATCAGCCTCGTAATTACGCATAGCAGTTGCCCTCACATCATCCTGTCTGGCCGAAAGATGGTCATAACGCAGACCTAGATAAGCCGACCAGCGATCATCCAGTTTAAAAGTATCGTCAACATATGCTCCCCATAAGTCTATCTTTTGTGAAGGATAAATTTCATCTATGTTTCCGGCCCGCTTATCATAATAACCTGATCCATACCGTAATCGTTTATATTCACCGCCGTAACCAATCGTATGCTCGTTAATCTTAGTTTGACCTGATACGCCGATGTTATCAGATTGATCGCTTACTACTGTACGATCCAGTTCAATTGCAGTACCAGCCGCATTATAATTGACTTCACGGCGTTTTTCATCATTTTTCCAATAATCAATGCGCCAAAAGCCGCTTTCAGTTTTATGATTATATGTAAAATCATAATAAATATTATCTTTTTCCCAGTATGCACCTGGATTTAATTGATAACTTGGTGAGAAACCTGGAGATAACGACTCACCATCACTAATTGGAAACCTCGGATCAAAATTCGGCCCTGGTGTATTGGCAATAATAAAACCGCGTTTAGTCTCAGTCTTATTAACACCAACAGCAATATTGTCTTCAGGTGTAATATCATAGTTTAGTCTTAGACCATACTGTTCAGAATCATAATCATTGTTCCGCAGAAAAGCATCTGAACTTGTCTTATTGGCGATAATATTAAAATTTAGTTTTCCTGCTGAACCACCATAGTTAAACAAATAATCCTCTCTACCGTTACTTCCTGCCAGAATGTTAATCTCGCCGCCGTTAACACCTTTATCCCGGGTAATAATGTTGATAACCCCGCCCAGCGTGTTGCCATGAGCAGCAGATTTACCACCTTTAATGATTTGAATCTTCTCTACTGTGTTTAAGGGAATGGTTGTCCAATCGGCATACTGCCCACCCATGACCCCGGCAGCATTGATCTGCCGTCCGTTTAAGAGCACAGTATAACGCCTGGCATCAAAGCCTCTCAATTTTATTGTGCCATCCTGGTTATCACCTGCAGTTGTACGCTGCTGAATGTCAATACCGGCAGACCCTCTTAATAGTTCGGGGATAGAGGAGGCTTTTCCCGGGCTTACTGTTTTAACACTAACTGTTGTGTCAGCGTTATCTTTCTGCACACTGTCGGCTTGAATCACAATCTCCTCAAGACTGTATATTGGGGTTTCCTGGGCCATTGCAGGGGTTCCTGCCAGCATCATGCTGGCAACTGCGGCAATAGCAAGTGTTTTTCTACTAATTCTCATATACACCTCTCCGTAATTTTTTTAAAAACAAAAAGGTATGAAAACACAAAGGGATCTATTACATCCCACTGTGGTTTCATACCTATGTTCACTCTTATGATATTAGTCATTAGAAAAACTACTAAATTGTGCAAGTTTTCACATCTTGCGTTTACAAACTTGATTCTACATCATTTCCGATATTTTGTAAATATTAAAAATATATTTTATTTTTAAATTAATGTTTGTTGCTTTCTCTTAATCAACAGTCCCATAATAACATAAATGAACTACCACCCTATGGATAAAAAATAACCCGGCTCGATGGCCGGAGGAGTTATACGGGACGGCGGGAAAGAGCTACTTCGTCTTTAAGCTGCTGCTGCCCCACTTCCATCCGGTCCAGGCGGGTAATAATTTGCTGTAACAACTCCTCCATGCGTAACACCTTCCTATATCGTGCTTTATTACCATTGTACCTTTTCGGGGCAGGTCAGACAAGCTGTAAAAAACTACTATAATGACCGGGCTATTGCTTTTTCTGTATCTTTACGGCAGTCCCCATAATAACAATCATCATCAGGCCTTCACCAACACTTGACATTGAGTGCTGGACACCAATGACCGCATCTGCCCCCATGGCACC
>JAQSXM010000188.1 GCA_029256645.1 Sporomusa sp.
GAGTCACTGGCAATACCGCATGCTGTGAAAAAAGCAAAAGAAAAACTCGGTTTTAAAAAAGTAGCTGTCATGTATTCGAACAATAACGACTGGGCCGTATCTGGTTTTAAAACCTTTGAACAGGCAATAAAAGACAACGGCATGGAGACTGTCACTGTTGAAACTTTTGCTGATAAAGACACTGATTTCTCAGCCCAGCTAACCAAGATTGCCGCTCTCAAGCCAGATGCAATTATGGTCGCTGGTTTATATCAAGAGGCTGCGCTCATTCTTAAAAAGGCCAGAGAGATTGGTATTACTGTGCCGATTGTCGGCAATAACGGCTTCAACTCACCGCAATTAATTAAATCTGGTGGCACTGCAGCTGAAGGGGTTGTTGTGGCAAGTCCCTGGTATCCTGGTAAAGATGACGAGAAAGTTAAGAAATTTGTAGCTGCATACAAAACAAAATACAGCAAAGAGCCTGATCAATTTGCGGCCCAGGCGTATGATGCTTTATACATTATGGCAGATGCCTTAGAAAAATCCGGCACCACGACAGACCGCAAGAAGTTCAGGGACAGCCTTGCCAACGTAAAAGACTTCCCCGGCGTTACCGGTAAGTTCGCTTTTGATGCCAAACGTAACCCGGCTATGGATGTTACGATCCTTGTTGTTAAAGACGGCCAGTTCACAGAGTTAAAATAATAATGAAAAACGTAACATGAAGGAGTGAAGTCAGTGTTCTTGCAGCAAGTAGTCAACGGCCTCACTTTAGGTAGTACCTATGCAGTTATTGCATTAGGCTACACATTAATTTTCGGCGTACTAAATATTGTGAATATGGCTCATGGCGAGATATTCATGATCGGGGCTTTTGTCGGCTTGATGCTTGTCACAAAGTTCAATATCGGTATCATCGGAGCACTTATTGGTGCGATGATTACCGGAGCAGCTCTTGGTTATCTGTTAGAAAGAGTAGCTTTGCGCCCCCTGCGGCGCAAAGAAGTCTCACACCTGGCGCCGCTGATTAGTACGATTGGTGTATCTATTTTTTTAGAAAGTCTGGCTCTTAAGGTATTTGGTCCACAAGCCCAGTCCTTTCCGCCCGTATTTTCAGGACAACTGCTGGATTTAGGGGTATTTAAAATTTCTTTTATCCAGATTATTATCCTTGCTATTTCATTTGGTTTGATGTTTACGCTGCGTTTTTGGCTGGCAAAAACAAAAGCCGGAAAATCAATACGGGCAACGGCAGAGAACATCGAAACAGCGGGTCTGTTAGGTGTTGATACGCGCAAGGTCATTGTAATGACCGTCATGCTGGCATCCGGTCTCGGGGCAGTAGCCGGGGTTCTTGTAGGGCTGGCGTTTAACGCCGTTGAGCCTACTATGGGGATCACCATGGGTTTTAAGGGGTTGGCGGTACTTATTCTGGGCGGTCTGGGCAATATAACAGGCGCCATGGTTGGTGGCTTAATCTTAGGGATCGCGGAAGTATTTAGTGTCGCGTATGGAGATTCATCCTACCGGGATGCAGTAGCCTTTGGCTTAATTATGGTGCTATTGTTTGTACGACCCCAGGGTCTTTTTGGCAGCAGCACTCCTCAAGGAGGCCGGTAGCCATGGATGCGCTCTTAAATCCGTATTATCTGCAGATTTTAATGTTTATTCTCATCAATGCTATGCTGGGTATTAGTATTTATTTAACCCTTGCAACAGGGCAGTTATCCTTGGGAAATGCCGGTTTCATGAGTGTAGGTGCGTATACATCGGCATTATTGACGCTAAAACTCGGGATTCCCGTATATCTGGCTATTCCGACAGGCGGGTTGGCCGCTTGCCTGATGGCCGCAGTCATTGGTATCCCGGCTACCAGGTTACAAGGGATATATTTAGCTATTGCCACCCTCGGCTTTGGCGAGGTAGTAAGAGTAATTATTCTCAACCTGAAAATCACTAACGGGGCTTTAGGTCTTTCCGGGATACCGTCATTAGGTGTACTTATTGGCAAGCAGTTTTCTGCAATGGGGTATAGCCAGGGACTTGCAGGCTTCAGCCTGCAGCAAATAAGCAATCTGTCTGTCATTGCCATTCTTGCTGCGATCTTAGCTTTTATCGTTTTCTTTGCCGTCCGGTTACGCAATTCCAGGATAGGCCGGGCGTTTGCGTCAATTAAGGCTGATGAGCACGCCGCTGAAGTATCAGGGGTAAATACAACCAGATACAAGCTGTTGGCCTTTTTCCTGGGGGCTTTTGTTGCCGGGATTGCCGGAGGGTTAGCAGCACACATTACTTTCTATATCGGCCCAAAGGATTTTTCGTATCATCGCGCTGTTGAGATATTGTTATTTGCCGTATTTGGGGGTAGCAATGTGGTATGGGGACCGCTCTTAGGATCGGTCATATTAACAACTCTCCCTGAGCTGCTGCGGTCAGCTGCAGACTATCGGGCCATGATCTATGGCGGTATTCTGGTCATAATGATGATTTTCCGCCCACAGGGGCTGATCAGTGAAGAAACAATCCGTTACTGGCAATCCAAGCTGAAGACATCTTCTACTGCAGGCGAACAGCCGGAACCAACAAGGAGGTCAGCAGGATGATCCTCACACTTGAAAAAGTCAGTAAAAACTTTGGTGGGCTGGCTGCGTTATCTAATGTAAGTTTTAGCATCGGGAAGGGTGAAATTCTTGGTGTAATTGGGCCTAATGGCGCTGGCAAGACAACCCTTTTCAACCTGATTACCGGTGTTTTATCGCCAAGTGAAGGCCGTATTGTTTACCAGGACAAAGCGATTGTTGGCTTAAAGCCCCACAGGATTACTAAGCTGGGGATTTCCCGTACTTTTCAAAATATCCGCTTATTTGGTCAGATGACAGCGTTAGAGAACGTTATGGTTGGCGCTCATTGCCGTATGAAGGCCGGTCTCTGGCAGGGATTATGGCAGACTAAGACGCAACAGACTGAGGAAAAAACCATCAGGGGTAAGGCTCGCGCTATGCTGGAACTAACAGGGATCGGCGATGAAGTGAATACCTTTGCCGGCGCGCTATCTTACGGTAAACAACGCCGTCTGGAAATTGCCCGGGCGCTGGCCTCTGATCCGGATCTGCTCCTCTTAGATGAGCCTGCAGCCGGTATGAATGAGAGTGAGACAGAAGACCTGCGATTACTGATTGCTAAAATACAGCAATTGGGCAAAGCCGTTATCCTGATCGAACACGATATGCATTTAATGATGAATGTATGTGAGCGGTTTGTTGTGTTAAACTTTGGCCGGAAGATTGCGGAGGGCGCACCGGCAAGCATCCAGGAGAACCCTGAGGTTATTGAAGCCTATCTGGGAAAGGAGGATGTGTGACATGCTTGAAATCACAAAACTTATTGCTGGTTACGGAAACATTAAAGCGTTAAAAACGGTCGACATCTCCGTTCCCGAAGGTGCAATCGTATCCTTAATTGGTGCAAATGGTGCAGGGAAAACAACTACGATGAAATCAATCATGGGTCTGGTTCAGCCTGACGCAGGCCAAATTGCCTTCCAGGGAAAAAATATTACCGGTTTAGCTGTACACAAGGTAGTAAATCTGGGGATATCACTCGTTCCCGAAGGCCGCAGCATACTGTCTCAAATGACAGTGCTGGAGAATTTAGAGATGGGCGCTTACCAACGGAAAGACGACTCCATCCAGAGTGATCTGGAAAAAGTTTTTAAGCGCTTTCCGATATTAGAAGAACGTAGAACACAGTTAGGCGGGACCTTATCCGGGGGCCAACAGCAAATGCTGGCAATTGGCAGAGCCTTAATGGCTCGTCCGAAGCTGCTGCTGCTGGATGAACCATCCATGGGCCTAGCCCCGCTGGTAGTGGCCGATATATTTAAGGTCATCCAGGAAATCAATGCCGAAGGGACAACTATTCTGCTTGTTGAGCAAAACGTCCGCCAGGCAATCAAGATTGCTCACTATGCCTATGTCATGGAGACCGGTCGGATTGTTCTCCACGGGAAAGCTGATGATATAGCCAATGATCCAAGAGTTATGGAGGCTTACTTGGGCGGGAGGAAAGTTGGCTAAAAATACGCATATAACCTAAAAGAACCCCCTAAAGTCGTTACGGCTAAACCGTAAGCTACTTTAGGGGGTTTTACTATTTATTAAATCTTTTTCTATAGCCACATTTTCTGCAAAGTTCTTCTACTACATTATTATTGCAAAAACTACGTCTTATATTTTCTGCCCTTTTTCCATTGATAATATCACAAAATTTGTGATCATGAATATTGCCTAAATTAATTATCCCTTCCCCATCAAGGCAACAGGGCACTACTGTACCATCAACTAAAATAGCAATTTGATTTCTTAATCCAAAGCAAGTTCCTTTATTAAAGTCCTCTTCTTCTTTTAAATCAGGCCATTTAAACTCATAATCCTGACTCAAATATACTCGATCCCCGATTTTTAATGCTTTAGTTTCAGATAAATTACCCTGTATTTTATAAGGTAACTTAAAGTGCTCTTCAATTTTATGAATAATGTCTAAATTTCTTTTTCTCTGATCCTCTGTTAATAGAGCTTCATCCAAATTCCATAACCTTAAGGATATAAATATGCCTGACTCTATTACTGCCCTGCTAGAAAATTCAAGAATATTGTCAATATACTTATCTTTAGATATTTCGTTCTGATTTTCATCAAAGCTATGCAGTGAAAAATTTATTTGCCGCACTGCCGGTTTCTCAATTAAAGTATTTGCTACTTTATCGATGAAAACACCATTTGTTGTAATGTTTACTCTAAAGCCCATTTCATAACTTATATCTAGAAATCTTCCTAGATTCGGATGGATTAAAGGCTCCCCTTTTACATGTAAGTATATATAATCTGCAAAAGGTTTAATTTGTTCTAGAATTTGTCTAAAGGCAGCTTCTGACATAAATTCCGGTTTTCTTTTAGTTTTAGGACAAAAATCACATGTTAAATTGCATACATTTGTTATTTCTAAATAAATTTTTTTATACTTTTTCATAAATTTAAGCTCTCATTCTTTATATGCTATTTAGCAGCTAACACCTTTTTTTGACAACCAATAAACATATTATTCCTAATATCGTCATAAGAAATACCATCATATTATAAAAAAATACTATAAGTCACTATTACTATCCCCATTACTCAAAGCAAAACAAGCCTCAACCCCAAGGGTTGATGCTTGTTTGCGCTATTCTGGTTTCAAACCACCTTTATACCTTTTTAACAAATTCAGATTTTAATTTCATTGCTCCAAAACCATCAATTTGGCAATCAATATCATGATCTCCATCAACCAACCGTATATTTTTTACTTTTGTACCTATTTTTACGACTGATGAACTTCCTTTTACTTTCAGGTCTTTGATTACGGTTACTGTGTCACCATCGGTTAAGACATTTCCATTTACATCTTTAATAATCTTTTTATCTTCACTATTTGCAGTTTCTAAAGTCCACTCATGAGCACATTCCGGGCAAATAAGAAGAATTCCATCTTGGTACGTATATTCCGAATTACATTGTGGGCACTTTGGCAAATCAGACATAATTTTAGTTTCTCCATTCGTGATTGTTAATTCTAATATACTATCACAATTTGCCGCTATTAACAAATCAATGTTTTGCACTATAAGTGGTAACTTCTTGCGAATTCTATAGCAACGCCAGTGCTTGTGCAAGATCGATAATAATATCTTCCGGGTCTTCCAGCCCAACCGACAGCCTAATAAGACCATCACTAATACCCACTTTTAGACGTTCTTCCCGGGGAATTGGTGAATGAGTCATCGATGCGGGATGCTGAATCAGTGTTTCAGTGTCACCAAGACTCACTGCCAGTGCACAAAGCGTAACATTATTCATGATTAAACGCCCTGCATCCACGCCGCCGATTACCTCAAAGCTAATAATAGCCCCAAAGCCGGACATTTGTGTTAAAGCAAGCTGATGTTGGGGATGATTTTTCAAACCCGGGTAATACACCTTTTTCACTTTCTGATGATTGTCTAGATATTGAGCAACCTGCATGGCATTTTTACAATGGCGCTCCATGCGAACGCCGAGGGTTTTCAGCCCGCGCAGAGTCAGCCACGCATTAAACGGGCTGATACAGCCACCGGTAATATCTTTTACTCCCACAAAGCGAACCTGATTAATAAAGTCTCTTTTCCCTAAAACAACACCGGCGACAACATCACCATGCCCGTTAATATATTTAGTGGCACTATGTACAACGATATCAGCACCTAATTCCAGCGGGCGTTGGCAATACGGAGACATAAAGGTATTGTCTACAACAAGCTGTGCATTGTAAGCATGCACCAGCTTAGCAGTTTCAGCAATATCAATAATTGTTAGTGTTGGATTGGCCGGGGTCTCAATATATACAACCTTTGTATTTGGTTGCATCGCTTTGCGGATATTCTCTGGATCAGCTGCATTCACAAAGGTGACCTCAATCCCAAACTTAGGCATGCTATGAGACAAAAGAGCATGGGTACACCCGTATAGGGTATCAGCGGCAATAATATGATCGCCACTGCTGCAAAGCGTCCACAGCGAGGCTGCAATCGCCGTCATACCAGAAGCAACCGCTATGGCTGCTTCTGCTTTCTCAAGTGCTGCCATTTTTAATTCAAGTGCCTGTTGGGTTGGATTGCCTAACCGGGTATAGATAAAGCCCTCTTCTTCCAAAGCAAATCTGGCGGCACCTTGTTCAGCAGTGTCAAATACAAAAGTTGATGTCTGATAGATCGGGGTCGATAGCGC
>JAQSXM010000189.1 GCA_029256645.1 Sporomusa sp.
TAAGATGGATGAACAGCAGGCCTATGCGCTTGCCAAAGCAAGTGCGGTGCGATTTGGCCCGATGTTTATGGAGGTTCTCCATATGCCTTGCCTTACCAAAGACAACATCGGGCAATATGTCAAAATTAACGGCCGGGAACACCTTGATGCAGCTTTGAAATTAGGGCGTGGGGCCGTATTGGCCACAGCCCATACCGGTAACTGGGAACTGCTTGGTGCTTCCCTGGCGATGCATGGTTTTCCGTTAGTTGCAGTTGTTCAGCGGCAAACAAACGCAGCGATGGACAGTTTTATTAATGAATACCGGACAAAAGTCGGCATGCATGTCACCTATAAACAAGGCGTCCGGGAAATGGTTAAGCTGCTTTGTGCCGGTAAGATTATCGGGCTGCTTATGGATCAGGATAACCACCGCGACGGCGTGTTTGTTGAGTTCTTTTCGCGGCTGGCATCGACACCGCAGGGAGCTGCAGCGCTAGGCCGTCTGAACAATGCCCCCATAGTGCCGGCCTTTATTACCGCTAACCCGGATGGCACCCATACGGCGATTATCCATCCCTATGTCATAGTGGAAAAAACAGCAGACCGGGGCGAGGATATTAGAATTACCACCCAGCATCTGACACAAATTATTGAAAATCATATCAAACAACATCCGCATGTATGGTTTTGGCTTCATAACCGCTGGAAGAACCTGCCGACTTCAGTATAATACTGATACTACTAACCTCAAAAAAATGAGTGAGAGATTGCTGCTATTACTGGCAGCAATCTTTTTTTTATTTTACAATATATACAAAAGTGTAATTATTGATATACTTATGGACAGGAAAATGATATACGTGATATAATATACACCAGAAATGAGGTGACGGAATCATTGCTGACACCACAAACAAATAAACTTAATTTCATGAAAAGATTGTTCAAAGACTCAATTCAACGTGATATTCTGGCGCTGCTTGTTGTCAGCGTACTCATAGGCTCACTGGTGGCTGGTTCGGTCTCGATGGCGGCAAATACCTATTTTTCCAGAACCTTATCCAGTCTTGTGGGCGACTATGGTGAATATGACGTTCTCATTCAAGTGCGTGAAGAGAATCGCCAGGATGCGGCTGTTCACATCGAAAAGATAGTAAATGAGTTATTCCCTGGCGGTAAAGTAAAAGAAGGCCCGACAATTACCGGTAAGACGCCGTTCTTAGTAGCTTTGCCAGACCAGTTTAAAACGAAAAAAGTATATGAAGATCTGGCGAAAAGCTTCGGCAGTATCCCTGGCGGCGGCAGTGTTGGCGTTATGACTGATCCGCGCCTGACTGTGCGGGGTGTGCCGGAAGGGGCAAGAACTATGCTTATGGAGCGCATCACCCAACTGGATGGCGTTCGTTTTGTTTTCCGTGATGGCTCATCAGTTGGCGTGATCTTAAGTTCACTTGATAAATCCTCGGCTGTCAACACAGCGATTAAGGCCTTCTTAAAAGATTATCAGGTTATTGAGATCAGCTTTCCGGTAGGCAGTGAGCCTGCCAATCCTGTACGGCTTGGTGAATCCATTGCTGAGGCCATGCAAAAGGATCTTCGCCTTGAATATGCTGGCAATGTATCTGTCGATGGCAAGAACGACGACATGACCTATCTGGTTAGCACCATGCTTGAGCTTAAACGTTTCCTGCAGGCGTATGCATCACAGGTAACACTTACCCCGGGTGCCGGTACAGAACTGGCTAAAGGGGATCTTATTGTCTTTCAGGGTACGGCTGATAGCGCACCGCAAGCGGGTAATGCTCCGGCAAAAGGCAATGTTGTTGTCGAGATTACAGCAACAGCAGTTAACGGCAGCGCCGAAGGCCGGATCACCACCGGCGACGCCGCCTCGCTTACCGGCCCAGAGGGGAAAACCCCGGGCTATAAACTGGAGAAAAACCTGGTAAGCGGGCAAACCGTAGCAGCCGCTTACAAAAACCCGCGTCAGCAATTAGGCAATGCCCTTACCGAAACAGGCAACCTTGTTGCGCAAATCCCGGGCTTTGCCCAAGATAGCAAGAGTCTCAGCTCAATTGCCCTTGGCGCTCTTGATAACTATGGCAGCAGCATTACCGCCCTGGATCAGACACTGTCCAGCCTGCAGGCAGCCGGCGGGATCATCCAGGCGGCAACCAGCGGACTTGCCGGTATTGATACCAGCGGTATCCGCAGCCAGATTGACAACTCGTCCCGTACGATCGGTGGTCTGGCCGGTTCATTGCAAGTATTGCGTATCGTCAATGGTGATGTTGGCTCAACGATCGATTCACTCAGTGGCGCCCAGCAAAATTTGACCAGCTTAAGCTCAAACCTGGCCCAGCTGGACAATGTGGCTGCAAATGCCAGGCGAGCCAAATCAACGATAGATAATATTACCGCCAATGGGAAAAGCACGATTGCTACCCTCAAGGCCTTTGACGTGGCCGGGGCAAAAACAAGCCTCACAAGTGCCAATACCCGTTTGGGTGCACTGCAAGAGCTTAATACACCAATGGTTACAGCCCAGGTGCAGTACCTGGCAAGCGCTGTGCCTAACCTCAAAGATGAGGAGATTAACCGTTCGATCAACCTGTTAGATAAATTTATTGCCGGACAAGTCATTCCCGGTGCCCGTATTCAGATTCTGACTACCAGCAGTATTGATGTTAGCGCCGTAACCCCTGTTGTGCAAAAACAGGCTGGCCATAACAACATATCACTGTATTCAACAGCGCTGGGGGTTATCGAACCAGACCCGCGCGGCGAGCTGTACCAGGTGCTCACCGAGGTTAAGAGCATTCTGGCCGGTATGACCGCCATCATTGTTACCATCCTGTTTCTGGGGCTTGACCACACTGCGATCATGACTGTAATACGCCGTAAGCGGTTGAGTAAAAAAATCCCTGCAACCGGCTGGCGCCGGGTAGCTGAGCGATTCATAATCATTTTTAGTGCCCCTGAACGCCTCTATGGTATGGGGGTGGGAGCGGCAATGCTGACAGCCATGTTTATATTGGCTGGCGGCGGTATTCCGTATCTGCCGTGGCTTGGTGTACCGGTGCTGGGGGCTCTGCTTGGTTTGTTAGTAGCCTGTTATACCGAAAAAATCAGCCCGATTGCCGGTGAGGAAGTCATGGCCGGCGAGGCGTTAGGTTTATCGGTGGACGAGGTTATGAGGGAGATTGTTATCCCCAGTGGTCGCCCAGGGTTAATGCAAAAACTAAATCAACGCAAAGTAAAATTTAAATAAAGAGGGGGTGTTCTGTGTGCTCAACATCCAAAACCTGTATAAACAGTTTGGCAGTATTGTTGCTGTCAACAACCTGGACCTGTCGGTAGCCCCGGGAGAGACAGTAGTGATTATGGGGCCATCCGGTTGTGGTAAGTCAACGACAATCCGGATGATTAACAGACTGATCGAGCCGGACAAAGGCTCGATCCTGATTGACAGTGTGGATATTATCCAGCTGGATGATCATAGCCTAAGAAACATGCGTAAACGGATTGGGTATGTCTTTCAGCATTTTAATCTGATCAATCGCCTCACTGCTGTGGAGAATGTCATGCTGGGCCTGGTCATGGGCGGACAGTCTAAAGAGGAAGCCTATGATAAAGCCCTCGCCGCCCTCAGCAAAGTCGGCATGGAGCAATCGATTGATCAAAAGCCCGGGCAATTATCGGGCGGTCAGCAGCAACGTGTGGGAATTGCCCGCGCGTTGGCTTTTGAGCCGGAATTGATGTTGTGGGATGAGCCCACCGCCTCACTTGATCCCATGCTGGTCAGGGAAGTACTAATCGTCATGGAAGAGCTGGCTAAATACCGGGCGGCCACGATGCTGGTGGTTACCCACGAAATTGCCTTTGCCCTGCATGTTGCTGACCGTATTGTCCTTATGGAAAAGGGAGCTGTTGTTGAGTCCGGGATACCCAGTCATATATTTGTTAACCCCGCTTCCCAGGTTGGCCGCCAGTATAAGGAACTGATTGAGTATCAACTGAGTACCAGCGCCAGCACTTTAGCGGGTAAACGTATTGCCTGACAAGCCTCTAAATAAAATCTAATACTTGCACAAAGCTTCAAATTCCTGTAGAATAAATTGGAATTAGACAACTCAGGAGGAACCCTTAATGAATCGCCAAACCACAGTGGCTTCGCGTGTAACCTATACCGGCATCGGCCTGCACTCCGGACGGGACGTCACTATCGCCCTGAATCCTGCCCCTGCCGGCAGCGGCATTGTGTTTGTCCGTACTGACCTTGCAGGCTTGCCGCGAGTATCAGCTCAAGCAACCAATGTAACGAATACCATGCGGGCTACGACCCTGGAGCATGGAGCAGCCAAAGTTTTTACCGTTGAGCATCTATTGGCCGCCTTCTCTGCAATGGGGATTGATAATTGCCTGGTGGAGATATCCTCTGTTGAACCGCCGGTTGCTGACGGCAGTTCACTGCCTTTTCTTTTACTGATTGAGTCAGCAGGTATTGCCTCGCAGGCAGAACTACGCCAGCCACCGATCGTTATTGAAGAAGCCATAGCAGTGCGTTATCCTGATAAATTTATCACCATTTTGCCCTATGATGGATTTCGCATTACGTTTACCTCGATAAACCCGCATCCTTTGCTGGGTGTTCAGTTTGGCGACTACGAAATTACTCCTGAAGTTTTTGCCCGGGAATTGGCTCCGGCCCGTACCATCGGCTTTATGCATGAGGTCGAGGCGCTCAAAGCTCAAGGCTTAGCGCTGGGGGGAAGCCTGGAGAATGCAGTAGTATATGATGACAAGCACTGTCTAACGCCGCTCCGGTTTCCTGATGAGCTGGTCCGGCATAAAATTCTTGATGTAATTGGCGATTTAGCGTTGGCTGGCCGGATTAAGGGCCATGTCATCGCGGTAAAGTCTAGCCATGCACTTAATACTACGCTGGCAAAACACATTATTAAAACAACGGTCTAAGCAAGTATGTGATTGATATGAGGAGGCGCTTTCCACATGATTCTGACCGCAGCTGAGATTCAAGAGATCATTCCGCACCGTTACCCGATGCTGCTAGTTGATCGTATTGTTGAACTTGAGCCAATGAAACGGGCGGTAGGTATAAAAAATGTAACAATTAATGAACATTTTTTTATGGGGCATTTCCCGGAGAGACCTGTTATGCCAGGAGTTCTCATTTTGGAGGCCATGGCTCAGGTTGGTGGTGTTGCCATGTTATATCCTGAAGAATACCGGGGCAAACTAGCTCTCTTTGGCAGTATGGACAGGGTTAAGTTTAGAAAACCTGTTACACCTGGTGATCAACTGTATATGGTGGCTGAAATCATCAAATTGCGTGGCTCGGCAGGCAAGCTATGGGCCGAGGCTTTTGTAGATGGCCAGGTTGTCGCGGAGGCTGAGTTTATGTTTGCGCTCTCATCCAGGTAACCCCGTAATACTGAGATAACTACTGATAATTAATAAATAAAACGCAGTAATGAATGTATTTGGGTAATTTAGGCGGAATATGCCGATATTTGACATGTCATATTTCGACTGTTCAGTCGGAATATATATAAGAATAAATGACGTAAGAGTCCTATTTATATAGTTCTAATATAGTGGGGAGTTGATTTTAATATGAAACCCGAATCGGTTGTAATACCGTTGCGTAAAATACATGAAACTGCTGTTGTCCACCCCAACGCACGTATCGGCAAAGATGTGGAAATCGGGCCATATGCTGTTATTGGCGAGCATGTCCTCATTGGCGATGGCTCGCAGATTGGCGCCCATGTAGTTATTGACGGCTGGACCAGTATTGGCCGTAACTGCGTGATCCACCCGAGTGCGTCGATCGGCGGTGAGCCGCAGGATCTAAAATTCCGTGGCGAAAAAAGCTACGTATTTATTGGTGATAATACGAAAATCCGCGAGTTTGCGACAATTAACCGCGCTACCGGCGAAGGTGAAGAAACCCGGGTTGGTTCAAACTGTCTCCTGATGGCTTACACCCATGTTGCTCACAATTGTGTTGTTGGCAATCATGTAGTAATGTCTAATGCGGCAACACTGGCAGGCCATGTTGTCGTGGAAGACCGCGCTGTAATCGGCGGTTTAGCCGGTGTCCACCAATTCGTAAAAATTGGCCGCAACGCGATGGTTGGCGGTGCCTCCAAAGTGGTACAGGATATTCCGCCGTTTGTTATCGTTGATGGTCATCCGGCCAAAGTGTGTGGCCTGAACAGTGTGGGTATCTCCCGTGCCGGCATGAGCGAAATTGCCCGCCGCAATCTAAAAAAGGCGTACAAGATTTTGTACCGTTCTGGTCTCAGTTTGGCCCAGGCTATTGCTGTCATGGAACAGGATCTTGAATCCTGTGAGGAAGTTGAGCATATGCTGCGGTTTCTCCGCAACGCTGAACGGGGAATCTGCCGTGGCCGCAAAGACCTTAACGATTAACGTATATGTAAGCGGTGCTCAGCAAAACCTATAGCAGGTGACACTTAATCATAGTATAGCGCAGGACGCGGCATGTCCGCGCCTGCTACATAAGGTGGGAACCAGTATGAATACCATAGGACTTATTGCCGGCGTTGGCCGGTTGCCGGTTGAATTTGCCCGTGCCGCTCGCGGCATGGGCTTTGCCGTGATTGCTATTGCCGTAGCGCCAGGTGTTGATAGCGAGTTAGCTCAGGTTTCAGATAAATACTATACGGTGGGTCTGGGCGAACTGGACAGGCTGCTGGCCCTTGTTAAACAAGAAGCTGTGCAAAAGATTACCATGCTGGGTAAGG
>JAQSXM010000190.1 GCA_029256645.1 Sporomusa sp.
TATTGCCGCGGTGGAAGCAGGCATTAAAGAGAATACCAAGCTCGTGTTCCTGGAGACTCCCTCAAATCCTACCTTGAAGATCACCGACATTGCGGCAGTGTCGGCGATTGCTCATCGTGCCGGGGCCGTATGTGCCTGTGATAACACGTGGGCTACCCCGGTTTTACAGCGACCATTGGAGTTGGGAGCTGATTTGGTCATCCACTCAACCTCCAAATATTTTGGCGGGCACAGTGATGTTCTGGGCGGCGCCCTTGTCAGCAAACATGACGATGAGTTCTTCCAGAAGATCAGAATGATTCAGCGTATTGGCGGTGCAGTCCCGGCCCCCTTCGACTGTTGGCTGGTGTTGCGTGGGACACAGACCATACACTGCCGGGTAATGAATCAGTCAGAGAGTGCTTGCAAAATCGCCAGATTTCTGGAACAGCACCCTCAGGTTGAGAAAGTGTATTACCCCGGTCTGAGCAGTCATCAGGGGCATGAGATTGCAGCCAGGCAAATGAGTGGATTTGGCAGTATGTTATCCTTTCAGGTGCATGGCGGCAAAGAGAAGGCGCTGGAATTGACCGGGAAACTAAGGATAATATCACGGGCCACCAGTTTAGGTGGGGTAGAAAGTTTGATAGAACACCGGGCGTCCATCGAAGGACCGGAAAGTTCTACGCCCGATAATCTGCTGCGTTTTTCAGTCGGATTGGAGAACGTAGATGATTTAATAGCCGATTTAGAGCAGGCCCTGATATAGGAAATGACAATATTGAGAAAGTATTGAGTATGTATTGACAGGCTATATAACTAGTGTTACTATTTGTACTGGTAACTACATAGCGACTATTTGTCATAAGGGCTCCTTTCTTTGTTGAAGGGGCTTTTCTTCTAAGGTAAAGCAGCACAAGTTATAGGGGGTAAATATGAGTTTTGACGCCATTAATGAGTATCGTAAAACCTTTCCGTCTAAACAGCAGGTGATTGAACAAACACCTGACCCAGGTGTCAGGGCTATGCTTAATCATTTAGATAAAGCCGGTATTCCTACCGCCTTTGACAGATTTGATGCCCAAAAGCCACATTGCTCATTTGGTTTGGCAGGCACATGCTGCCGGATTTGTAATATGGGGCCATGCAGGATAACTGAAAAAAGTCCCAAGGGCGTTTGTGGTGCCGATGCCCACGTAATCGTCGCCCGTAACATATTGCGCTGGGTGGCTGCCGGTGTGGCAGCACATGGGGCCCGGGGGCGGGAAGTATTGTTAACGCTTAAAAAAGCGGCCAGCGGGGAGTTAGCTTTGCCACTGTTAGGACCGGAGAAGGTTCTGGCAACAGCCAAAGCGTTTGGGATCTATCAAGAGGATAAAACAGTGGCTGAGTTGGCCGAACAACTTGCCGACCTGCTGCTTGAAGATATGTCCCGTGCCGTGCCTGCTACCCACCGGACTATTACCGCTATGGCCCCGCCTGAGCGGGTGGAGACCTGGTCCAAACTTGATATTATTCCTATTAGCTCCTATCATGAGGTGTTTGAAGCCTTACACCGTACGGGAACAGGCACCGATGGCGACTGGGAAAACCTGATGAAACAACTGCTGCGCTGTGGACTGGCTTTTTCCTGGAACAGTGTGGTCGGTCCTTCGATTGCCGCCGACTGTCTCTATGGACCACCCAAACGCAGCCAAATCGAGACAAACTTTGCTTCTATTAAAGAGGAGTATGTTAATATTGCTTTGCATGGTCACTCACCTGTGCTGCCTTCGGCTTTGGTCCAGGCCAGCCGGGATCAGGAGCTTGTTGATCTGGCTAAAGCAGCGGGCGCTGCCGGCATCCGTCTCTATGGCATCTGCTGCTCCGGATTATCCTCGCTGTACCGCTATGGTGAGGTTCATCCTTTGAGCAACTCGCTTGGGGCTGAGCTTATTATGGGTACAGGTGCACTTGATGCGTGGGTAGCTGATTTGCAGGATATCTATCCGGCCATTATGGATGTAGCCGCCTGCTTCCATACCAAAGTAATTACAACCAGCGATTCCTGCCGTCTGCCGGGGGCTATTCACATGGCCTTTGACCATCAGCATTCTAATATGGATCAGATACTCGATCAAGCCAAAGACATTGTTAGACTTGCTATCCGGAATTACCCCGCGCGGCAGAAAGAGAATGTATACATCCCTGAAGTCAGTATCGAGGCTGAGGTTGGCTTCTCGGTGGAAAACATAACCCAGGCGTTTGGCAGCCTGGATGAGCTGGCAGCCCTGATTAAAAGCGGTAAAATAAAGGGCATTGTCAATCTTGTCGGCTGTAACAACCCTAAGGTTGTTTACGAGCAGGCTATCCTCCAGGTAGCTGACATTCTGCTTGCCAATGATATCATTGTTCTTACTAATGGCTGTGCCTCATTCCCGCTGTTAAAGCTGGGGTATTGTAGTCAAAAAGCATTGGCTAAAGCTGGACCCGGACTTAACGAGGTGTTAGGTGCCAAAAAACTGCCACCAGTGTGGCATATGGGAGAGTGTCTTGATAACGCCAGGGCTTCCGGCCTGTTTAGGGCACTTGCCGACAAGAGTGGACAACCACTCACCCGCATGCCGGTTGCTTTTGCCAGCCCGGAATGGTCAAATGAAAAAGGCGTGGGGGCAGCATTGAGCTTCCGGTTAATGGGTTTGAACTCTTACCATTGCATCCAGGCTCCGGTACAGGGTTCTGATAAAGTAGCTAATTTCTTTGGAAAAGATACTCAGGATTTGATTGGTTCTGTAATGGTAGTAGTAACCGATCCCAAAGGATTGGGTCAGAAGATTGTTGAGGATCTTGAGCACAGACGAAATCAATTAGGCTGGAATGGCCAATAATTTAGGGGGTAAACAATGAACCGTAGAGATTTTATAAAGAAAAGTGTCTTCATGGCAGTGGGCCTTGCTGGTGGCATTAGCCTGGCTGGATGCGGCAGCAGCGGGCAGACCGGGGCAAATTCCACACCGTCTAAAACTAAACCAACAATAAAAGTGGGCTACTTGCCGATCACCGACCATCTGACGATGATTGCCCATGGCCAGACCGAGTTCCGCCAATTTGCGCTGGAGCCTGTCAAGTTTTCAGGCTGGGCAGAACTGGCAGAGGCCCTCAAAGGGGGCGCAATTCAGGGTGCTTTTGCATTAACTCCTATTGGTATGAGCCTGCGGCAAAAGGGTGTGCCGGTTAAGGCCGTATTCTTAGGGCACCGTAATGGCTCGGTATTGACAGCGAAAAATGTTCCTGAACTTAACCGTATTGAGGACTTAAAAGGCAAGACGATTGCGATCCCCAGCAAGTTCTCCACCCATAATATTCTCATACAGAAACTGCTGACTGAAAAAGGCATTAATCCGAACACTGATGTAAAATTCCTGGACATGTCACCGCCTGAGATGGTTAACGCCCTGTCTACCGGTAAAATTGACGCCTTTATTGTTGCTGAACCTTTTGGCGGACAGGCCGAGATGCAAAAAGTCGGTAAAGTCCTGGTTCTAAGCAAAGATATTTGGCATGACCATATCTGCTGCGTCCTTAATGTTCAAGAAGAATTAGTTCAGAAAAACCCTGAGGCTGTTGAGGAATTGGTAGGCGGCTTGGCTAAAGCAGCTAAGTTTATTGACGGCAATCCTCAGGAAGCGGCAAAATTGTCACTTAAATATCTGGGACAAAAGCAGGAAGTCATTGAGCATGTGCTGACAAACCCTAAAGGCAGGATCACCTTTGATAATCTTGTTCCAGATATGAAAGACTTTACTGCCACCCAGGATTATTTGGTTCAATTTGGGATTACCAAAGACAAAATTGATTTAGCCCAATATATCGATGACCGGTTTGCCAAAAAGGCTTTTGGGGTGTGACCTGACTATGCAGACAAAGACCCTGAACAGAACTGCCGTTTTGCCGTGGCTGGCTATTGCCGCTTTCCTCGGACTATGGCAGGCTGTTGCCGGCTTTTATACGCCTGAACAGTTGCCAGGACCCGTGAAAGTTTTTGCTGGGTTAAAAGAATTGGCTGAAACCGGTGTATTGTGGGAACATATCCAGGTTAGCTTAATTAGATTTACTATATCATATAGCCTGGCGCTGCTTGTCGCCGTTCCTCTTGGACTATTCCTGGGGTGGCATACCTATTCACTTAAGGCACTGGGGCCCATCCTGCAAATCCTGCGGCCAATTTCTCCGATTGCCTGGTTTCCGTTGGCCGTGTTATGGTTTGGTGTTGGTAATGCCCCGGCGATCTTTATCATTTTCTTATCAGCCCTTTTCCCTATTTTGTTGTCAACCATTAGTGCTGTAAGGAAAGTTGATCCTGTGTATTTAAAAGTAGCCCAGAATTTTGGTGTTAGTAGAACCATGCTGTTTACAAAAATCGTTATCCCTGCAGCCTTTCCCTATATCATGATTGGGCTTAACATTGCCATTGGTGTTGCCTGGATTCATTTGGTGGCCGGCGAGATGCTGGGCGCCCAGTCCGGGCTTGGGTACTTAATCGTTGATTCCCGTAACTTTTTGCGGACAGACTGGATTATGGGCGGTATGCTGGTTGTCGGCCTTCTTGGACTTCTCATTAATACAATGATTGGCTGGGCGGAAAAAGAGATTAACCGAAAATGGGGAGTAGGCTAAAAGAGGTGATTACTTGGCAAAGATTGAAATAAATAACTTATGTAAAAGCTTTCAGGATCCACAGGGAAAATCACTTGATGTACTTGTCGATGTTAATCTGGAGATAGCGGCTGGCGAGTTCTTATGCCTGCTTGGACCAAGCGGTTGCGGTAAGACAACCCTAATGAACCTAATGGCAGGATTTGAGAAACCCACACAGGGCACCCTGACGATTGACGGCCTGCCTGTCAGCCGTCCTGACCCCAAGCATATTACTATCTTCCAGGACTATGGGCTGTTCCCGTGGCGGAATGTTCTGGGCAATGTTGTTTTTGGCCTTGAGGCCAAGGGGATGAATAAGAAAACAGCGAAAGAAAAGGCGGAAGAATATCTGGAATTAGTGGGTTTATCTCGGTTTTCCAGGAGTTTTCCCGGGCAGCTTTCCGGTGGGATGAAGCAGCGCGTGGCTATCGCCAGAGCACTGGCGGTCGAGCCTGACATCATTTTTATGGATGAACCTTTTGCTGCCCTGGATGCGTTTACCCGCTACAGGCTTCAGGATGAGGTGCTAAGGATTTGGATAGAAAAGAAACCTACCATTATATTTGTCACCCATGATATTGATGAGGCTGTGTACCTGGCCCAGCGGCTTGCTATTATGACTCCTAATCCGGGGCGGATACAGCGAATTATTGATATTAAGCTGCCAAGGCCGTGCAACCGGGGTGACGCAGGTCTTGTTGCCTATCGCCAGCAGGTTTTCCAGGAATTTGAGTTAGTTCATGCCGTCAGTAGTGACTATAGTATTTAAGTATTAGCTATATAGGAGGGACTATGGTGAAGCTTACCGAAAAATTGAACAATCTGACACAAATGTTAAAAGAGATGGAAACAGTGATAGTAGCGTTCTCCGGCGGGGTTGACAGCAGCTTTTTGGCAGCAGCGGCTCAGCGGGCGTTAGGTGATAAAGCAGTGGCCGTAACTGCGTATTCAGAAACGCTGCCAGAGTCTGAGCGCCAGGAGGCAATCACTATTGCCCAGCAGATTGGCATTCGCCATGTTCTCTTACATATCAGCGAGCTGGTTAGCGAGGATTTTGTGGCCAATACCCCTGATCGCTGCTATTATTGTAAAAAAGAGCGGTTTGATGCTTTACGGCTATGGGCAGATGAGCAGGCGATAGCCTGGGTCTTAGAAGGCTCAAACGCCGACGATCAATCAGATTACCGGCCTGGCATGCGAGCTGTTGATGAACTGGCCGGCGTTCGCAGCCCCTTGCTGGAAGCGGGTCTAACCAAGGATGAAATCCGGACTTTGTCCCGTGAATGGGGCGTACCTACCTGGAACAAACCCAGTGCCGCCTGTCTTTCCTCGCGGGTAGCCTACGGTTTGCCGATTACAGCAGAGCGGCTTAAACAGATTGAACTAGCCGAGGCTTTTATCAAACAATTTTGTAGTGGACAAGTACGGGTCAGACACCATGACAACCTGGCTCGTATTGAGGTTTCCCCGGCTGATATTCCCCTGTTAGCCGATCCTAAAAAAGCGACGTTAATTAACGAAGAACTGCGTAAATTAGGGTTTACCTATGTTACGCTTGACTTGTCCGGCTATCGTACTGGCAGTATGAATGCTGTTTTGAATTTGAAGGAAAAAGAATGAGAAAGACTTTGTGCCTCAATTGATTAACTGTTAGCCTTGTTAAGGTATTGACGGGCGTATTGCCGAGTGATAGAATGAACGAAAGTAGTATTCGGCAAACCAGAAGCACAATAATACATAGTTAAGTAATAGCTGATCAGAAATCTGAAGGCTAAGGGCGGTATTAAACCCGCACTTAGCCTTTTTTTTATTTTAATCCGTATTGTGAAAACAAGGAGGGGGATAACTATGGCATTAGCTACTGTTTTATCACCACAGGAACAAAGGTTGAATGAAGAACTTACAGGTAATTGCAAAGCTTGTAAGCGGGAAAGGCCGTATAAGATCTTCAATTCCTTTAAAGGGGTCCAGCCTAAGATCGACATTGAGCGGGCCAGGTTTTTTACCGAGTCCTTTAAAGAAACCGAGGGGCAGCCGTTAATTCTGCGCTGGGCCAGGGCGCTTAAGCATATTGCTGAGAATATCACCGTTTATATCGATGATGATCAGCTGTTAGC
>JAQSXM010000191.1 GCA_029256645.1 Sporomusa sp.
TGAAGGTGTTATCGCCCAGGAGATGGAGCCCGATTGGCCAATGGAAGCGTTAGCCGCTCAGGCGATTGCTTCGCGGACGCTGACAATGAGTGCCATCCAGGCAGGTACAATTAAAAGATTGCATAATGCTGATGTTAGCACTTCCAAAGAAGAACTTCAGGCTTATGCACCGCAAAAAGTTAACAATAGTGTGCGTCAAGCCGTCAAGAGTACACGCGGGGAAATCCTACTGTACGCAGGTGGTCTTGTTAATGCAATCTATAGTTCTTGTAATGGTCAGATTGGTGCAACCCGGGAAGAAAGCTTTCCCAAAGAGATTGATCACCCAACACCTTATTTTCAACCTGTTCCAGACAATTGTTTCGAGTATGCGCCTGAGAATATACAATCATGGACTGTGAAAATTCCGGCCTCGCAGGTTGCAGCAGCTATCGGCTATAACGGCAATCCGGGCGATATCCGTATTTTGGAAAAAGGACCCTCCGGCCGTATTCTCTATATTGGGGCCGGTAATAAAAAAATTTACGGTTCTGACTTTCGTCGCGCGGTCGGTTATGACCGGCTCAAATCAACGTTGGTTACTGAAATGACTTATGATGGCGGCAATTTTGTCTTTAAGGGCCTGGGCTGGGGTAATGGCGTTGGATTATGTCAATGGGGTGCATATACCTTTGCTAAAGAAGGCAAACAGGCCACAGATATTATTAAGCATTACTATCCTGGTGCAGAAGTAAAAAAACTATGGAAGTAGAATAGATAAGGTGAATTTTAATTCGGATTTTGCATACATTAATTACGCGAGGTAGTATGGCGGCTACCTCCCGGGGAATGCGCCGCTTGTCTGGTACGCACGGACAGGCGGCGCAAGCTATTTTCCCGCTAAGGAATGCTATGTTTAATTGTTGCATCAGATTGGTTGGTTGATAAATTGCGACGCGCGGTTATGCCGTTTTTATCATGATACATTAGTGAGATTGCTTAGTGGATGACCAGCGGCGTTATTCTCGCCTTCGTCGTTGCAAGCTAATGAAGCAATCTTACTTTTAATTTTTTTAAGAATTTTTTGCTCGGAATATTGGCAGCTGCTTTCGACTACGCTATAATATTATAGTTAAGGTACTTGAAAGGAATGAGTCTGATAGAGGCGCTAAACGGCAATACTGGTATTGATCATGTGCTGATAACTGTGACCGGATGTCAGCGAGACGCTCATGGCGATGAGAATACAATTGAGCTGTTTACTCACGGGCGTAGTCATGTGAAGAACGGTGTTCACTATATCAGTTATCAGGAAACTGAGGTTAGCGGCTTGGAGGGCGCCACTACGCTGTTAAAAATATACCCAGACTATGTTATCCTGGTCCGCAGGGGCCGGGTGGAACAGCGTCAGGAGTTTCGTATTGGCAAATGTTGCTCGTCCTGCTATGTTACACCATATGGCACGATAAAAATGGGTGTGCGGACAACTCAGCTGACCATAACCCGCACTCCAAAAACAAGCTGGGTGAGCGGGGTAAACATTGAATACGAACTTGAAATTGACGGACAGTGGCAAAGTGCCAATAAGCTTGCCGTCATTGTACAGGGGGATAAAAAGAATGGACATTAAACAACAGCTAATTACTGCAATTGAGCAAGCCGCAGCTAAAGCAATGTCGGACGGTGTATTTGCCGCCTTGCATTTGCCGGACGTAGCGCTTGAGGTGCCGCCGCAAAAGGAGTTTGGCGATTATGCCACTAATTTTGCTATGCAGTCAGCCAAGGTGGCCAAAACTAATCCACGTGTTATTGCTCAAGCGATTGTTGAGCGGCTTGAGGCACCGTGGTTGGAAAAGACTGTAATTGCCGGCCCGGGTTTTATTAATTTTTATTTAAAGTCTGACTGGTTGTATCAGGAACTAACCAAAATACTGGCGGCTGGCGATGATTTTGGTCAGACAAATGCAGGGCAGGGGGAACGGGTTCAAGTGGAGTTTGTCAGCGCCAACCCCACTGGACCTCTGCATGTAGGGCATGGCCGGGGTGCGGCTGTCGGCAGTGCACTGGTTAACCTCTTAAGAGCAGCCGGTTATCAGGTTGAAGCCGAATTCTACATCAATGATGCCGGCAATCAGATTGACAATCTGGCCGCTTCAGTCAATGCCCGTTACCTTGAACTATTGGGACAAGCATCTGTGTTTCCGGAAGATGGCTACCATGGACGCGATATCATAGATACCGCCCAAAGAATTATTAACCATCATGGCGATAAATATCTGGCTTTGCCGGCGGCTGAACGCCTGGCCGAATTTAAAGAACTGGCGCTTGTTGAAAAGCTGGCAGGCTTAAAAGAAGATTTGGAACAATTTGGGGTTGCATTTGATGTTTGGTATAGTGAACGTACGCTTCACCAAAATCAGGCAGTAGCTAAGACCTGTGAATTCTTAAAAGCCAACGGTACTATGTATGAGAAAGATGGGGCGCTGTGGCTTAAATCAACATTCTATGGTGATGACAAGGACCGGGTAGTTATCCGCGACAATGGCATACCCACCTATCTTGCAGCTGACATTGCCTACCACCGCGACAAATTTTCCCGTGGCTTTAATCGGGTTATCAATATCTGGGGCGCTGATCATCACGGCTATATCAGCCGGGTTAAAGCAGCGATTGCAGCGATGGGGTATAACCCGGACAATCTGGAAGTTCTTATTTTGCAGATGGTTAGCCTGTATCAAAACGGCGAACTTGTCAAAATGTCCAAACGGACAGGACAAGGCGTTACTTTAAGTGAACTGATTGAAGAAGTCGGCAGAGATGCAGCCCGCTTTTTCTTTATCATGCGTTCAATCGACAGCCAGCTGGACTTTGACCTTGATTTGGCTAAATCCAATTCCAATGACAATCCGGTCTATTACATTCAGTACGCTCACGCCCGTATCTGCAGTATTTTCAGACAGGTTGCCGAGGCTGGAATTGCAGTACCTGAAGTTAGGAAGATCACTAATAGTTCCCTAAACGTGTTGACCGAGCCGATTGAGATTGACTTGATTAAAAAAATGGCAAAGTTTCCTGAGGAAGTTGCCAGTGCAGCCTTGGATCGGGCGCCGCACCGTATTGCCCGCTATGCACATGAGTTGGCTGGAATGTTCCATACCTTCTATAACCAATGCCGGATTATGGGGGTTGAACCCCACCTGCAAATTGCCCGTATTGCACTTGTCACAGCTGTAAGGTCAACAATCAGGCAGTCGCTAAAGATCCTGGGGGTAGCTGCTCCGGAAAAAATGTAGCAGGAATTTGCCTCTGTATGTTGAATATAAAGTGAAACTTGCCGCAGCGGTGGTAATGTTGTGCCTTGTGCGGCCTAACTAAATGAGTCCAGAGCTTAGCAATATTCATGCTGACGCTTAAAAAAAACGGTGGTATGAGTAGTGCTTAGCTCTCGGATAGCAGCGGATTGTTGAGTGCGGAGGTAAAAATTATGGCAAATAATATATCAAAGAATGATTTTGCGGAAGTCAGCTTAGCGTATCAAATCCTAAAGACAGCAGGCCATCCGTTATACTACCGGGAGTTAATTGACAGGGTAGTGGCCGCAAAGGGCAGTACCATTCGCCCGCCGGCACATATTATTGCAGAGATTCATACCCAGATTAATTTGGACAGCCGGTTTGTTCATACTGGCAAAAGTACCTGGGGACTGACCGAATGGTCACCACAGCGAATTAGCCTTCGTGAAACAGAGGAAACGGCTGCAGCCCGACAAGATGATGTGCGGCGCGAGAAACTGTTAGCCGCCATTCAGCAGGATTTTGATTCTGAGGATGCCGGCCTAACTGAAGAGCCGGCTGATTTGATTGAAGATGAGACAGAGATTGAAGAAGACGAAGAAGAGTTGGAAACCAACTAACCGGTTAGCTATCGGATAAAAACATTAAAGAGTTGGTAAAACTAGCTTTGTTAAGACAGCTAATTGTGGGAAAGTAGTAGGAGGATATTTTTTTATGGCTAAATATATTTTTGTGACCGGCGGTGTAGTGTCTTCGCTTGGTAAGGGGATTACTGCGGCATCGCTGGGGCGCCTGCTGAAAAGCCGCGGGCTCAAAGTTACCATTCAGAAGTTTGACCCGTACATCAACTTTGATCCAGGCACCATGAGCCCGTATCAGCACGGTGAGGTTTTCGTAACTGAAGATGGTGGTGAGACCGACCTGGATCTTGGTCATTATGAACGGTTTATCGATATTAACCTGAGCAAAAGCTCAAACGTTACAGCCGGCAAGATATATTGGTCGGTAATCAACAAAGAACGTAAAGGCGATTATTTGGGTAGTACCGTCCAGGTAATTCCCCATATTACCAATGAGATAAAAGACCGTATTTACCGGGTCGGCAAGGAAGACAATGCTGATATTGTTATTACCGAAATCGGCGGCACCGTCGGTGATATTGAGAGTCTCCCGTTTCTCGAGGCTATCCGTCAGGTCAAGAAGGAAGTAGGGCGAGGCGGGGTACTTTATATCCATGTTACGCTTGTACCATATATTTCAGCAGCTGGTGAGCTGAAGACTAAACCAACTCAGCATAGTGTAAAAGAACTGCGCAGTATCGGCATTCACCCTGATGTTATTGTGTGCCGTACCGAACATGAGATTTCACCAGAGATGAAAGAGAAGCTGGCACTATTTTGTGATATTGACGGTGACGCTGTTATTCAGAATAAGAATGCCGACAGTATTTATCAAGTACCACTTATGCTGGAGAAAGAAGGCCTTGATCGCATTGCCCTGGAGAAACTAAATATTGAGGACACCGGTGCTGACATGACTGATTGGCAGCAGATGGTGGACAAGATTGTTCATCCGTCGCATAGTGTACGCATTGCGATTGTCGGTAAATATGTTGCGTTGCAGGATGCCTATATGAGTGTATCTGAGGCCTTGCGGCACGGTGGCATTGCCAATGATTCAGCCATTGAGATAAAGTGGATTAATGCCGAGGATATTGAGGATGAGCATGCTGACCTGTCCGCATATCTGGGGGGGGTCGATGGGATTTTAGTACCAGGTGGCTTTGGCGACCGGGGTGTGGAGGGCAAGCTGAAAGCAATCCGCTATGCCCGGGAAAACAAGGTTCCATTCTTTGGTCTGTGTCTCGGTATGCAGTCGGCTGTTATTGAATTTGCCCGTAATGTCTGTGGGTTGACTGATGCTCACAGTTCAGAATTTAACCCTGACACCCCGCATCCGGTTATTGACCTTATGCCGGAACAGATGGCAATTGAAGATAAAGGCGGCACAATGCGTCTTGGTGTTTACCCATGTAAGGTGACAGAAAACACGCTTACCTATGAAGCCTATCAAGACGAGATTATTTATGAACGCCACCGTCACCGTTTTGAATTTAATAACGCGTATCGTGAGCAACTCTCGGCAGCTGGACTGCGTATCAGTGGTACATTGCCTAACGGGCGGTTAGTCGAAATCGTAGAAGTAAAAGACCACCCCTGGTTTGTCGGGACTCAATTCCATCCGGAATTTAAATCACGTCCGACTGCGCCACATCCTTTATTTAGGGATTTTATCAAAGCATCACTGGCGAATAAACAGGGTAAGCTATAATCAAGAGAAAACTGTTGGATAACCTCCAACAGTTTTCTTTTAGCTATATGAATTGATTAAGAAGTATACTCCAATATTTTCACTAAAAACAATCAGCACTAAGGAGGTAAGCTTGTGTTTAAAAGATCGGTGGTTCTTTTCCTGGCATTACTTATTGGCATATCAATGATAGCTGCACTCTTTATCACTCCCGGGTTCAAACAAAAGAAAATGGGCGGCGGCGATAAACTGGCTATCATTTATGTGGAGGGTATGATAATCGGTGGTCGCGGGCAAGTTGGATTATTTAGCGAGGGTGGCGGCACAGACCATCTGATTCGCCAACTGCATGCTGCCCGGGATGATGCGTCTGTTAAGGCAGTCGTACTCAGGATTAATAGCCCTGGCGGTACTGTTCCAGCCTCTCAGGAGGTCGGGGAGGAGCTTAAGAAACTCCGGGCAGCAGGCAAACCGGTGATTACCTCAATGGCTGACATGGCCGCCTCAGGCGGCTACTGGCTGGCAGCCTGCACGGATAAGATATATGCCAACCCCTCCACGATAACAGGCAGTCTTGGTGTATATATGCCCTACTCTAACTGGGAAGAGTTATATAAGAAAATTGGTGTGAGGCAGGAAAAAATCAAAAGCGGGCCGCATAAAGATATCTTATCACCAGACCGGCAGTTGACGCCGGAAGAACGTGCCATTGTTCAAGATATGGTGGATGATATGTACAATCAATTTATTGATGTAATTGCAGAAGGACGGCACCTTGATCCAGTCAAAGTGCGCCAACTGGCTGACGGGCGCATTTATACCGGACGTCAGGCTAAGGAAGTGGGGCTTGTCGATGAACTGGGCAATATGTATGATGCGATTGACGGTGCTGCCGCGATGGTGGGCATTCAAGGCAAGCCTGAAATTGTCGAATATGGGAAAGTCAGTGCCATCGAAGCATTATTAGGCGCTCAAAACAGTGTAAACTCAGATCAGCTTATACTTCAACGCCTAAAAGAAATGCTCTCGGCCAGTCCATCGGCCATGCCCCAGAGCAATTAAGGGGAGGGGGCGAGTTTATGGGTAGTTTTATTGAGATAATCTATGATGTATTATTTAAACCTAAGGCTGCAATGCA
>JAQSXM010000192.1 GCA_029256645.1 Sporomusa sp.
CTAAATTCCGGAATGTAAGTCCTGATACAATTCGTTCTTCCGCCAACATGTCGATTCCAAGTTTATTTGCAAACATCGATTTTCTCAGTATCTGGGATAATGCTGCTAATATCATGAAATATCCAGCAATAGAAACGTGATTAAGTTTCTCATGTGATATGCGTTTACACGAATAAAGATTCGAGTGAATTACAAGTAAATTGAGACATACAGACAGGATTTTTCCCAGCCGGTTGCATATTCTACAATCTATGAGTATGCTATAGAAAAAGGACTGACGTGTTGCAAGAACGTCAGTCCAGCAGGCTGCCTAACCAGAAAATGGTTAGCCCGGATTGTTAGTTATTAAGAAATAACCGCGAACCTTGGTAGGGGGCGGTTGTTTCTTTTTTATGATAAGTAACACTAGTAGATGGATTGCAGGTAGGAATTTCTTCCTGGTAAGCATTGTTCGCACAACAACGGGGCTTCAGGTGCCATCACCTTTCCACACTGTGTACAGCACTTTTTACCGGTTAGAGCTACTGCCTTTTGGCTGGCAATGATCTTAATACTGCTTAACGCATTGTCTATCTGCAAAGCGCTGCGCGGACAAAGCAGAGTACAGGCCCTGCAACCGATACACTTACTTTGGTTATGAAGCAATTTGCGGTAACCGCCTTGTTCTTCAACCGTCAGAATGAGCGCGTCCTGTTGGCAGCTCCTGACACAAATTCCGCACATATCACAGTGCTCGTTCACTTTGCCTCCCCAAAATAATGGGCTCATATCCCGCTTGCTGCTCTGCGCCGTTTCAGCGGGGATACTCTCAATCAGCAATTGCCGGTAAGATGTATCCTGATGCAAAGACAGTGGCAGCATATCCAATAAGGTTTCTCTGGCCCGGGAAAAACAAAACGCAAATAATTCCCGACGGTTAATCTTTATGTCCTCTTTACCGCGTCGCAAAGTTAGCTGTATATCCTGTCTGCCAAGCTTGCGTAAAACAGTGTTTGCCATTTCAACCGTCTGCTTGACGGCTGCTGCCACACCGGGATTACAGACTTCACAACGGTGGCTGTCCAGGGAAATCCTCACCTGCTCTGCCTTCACGCCAAAATAAGTCAAAACGTAGGCGTCAAGCATTCCCAGACACTCCATTGAACTGTCCAGCTGCAGTTTACTGCAACCAAATTCGACCGCACCGTTCTTCAATTCAGGTTTGGGCGGCTTGTGCGGAACGACGATGGCCTCAGCAGGACAAGCCGCAACACATAACCCGCAGCCAGTACAACTGTCGGTCAGACTAACCGGTACATCCCGGTTGGAAAGTTCCACTCTCATGCTCCGGTTAGGACAGACCGTTTCGCATTTTTGACAATTTATCCTGCGGATTCGCCGGTTTAAGCATCTGGCCTGGTTAACATCAGCCCGCTGCCCCGCTGCCGCCAAAGCCATATTCTTGCCTCACTTTCTGCGCGAGTATTCTGCTTGTGCCAATTGTACAGTTAGATAAAAATCTGGCCTGCATACACAATATATAATCGCAAAAGCGCACTGCCAATCATCACCAACGTGCAGTTGACCAGCAGCGTTCCCCGGGGTATTGCCGACTGGGTTTGGTGGTAACTGGCTCCCCCTGCGGTCAAACTGACAGCAGGGCTCATTGCCACTTTGGACCCATGTAACGAAGTAAGGGAAACAATAATGGGTAAAATCAACCCAATCCCCACGACCCCTATCCAGAAGATATTGGCCCAAATACCGCTGGTCAATGCTTGTTTGGCGACCACTGCATATTGACCGCCCATATTTAACAAGCCGGTAAACATAACGAACAGGACAAACAATTCTATGGGTAATAGCTTGGTATCCACTGACAACAGATAATGCACATTTTTTTCTTCTACCGATTCATTAAACAATGTCACGCCTAATGCAATACAGGCTCCCACACCTGCCGACATGCCGGAAATCAGGAATAACAGCGGCAGCAAAGGAACATTGAGCAACGGTTTTGCCCCCAATGCCGAGAGTAAAAAACCGGTATAGACAGCAATGGAGATAGCTACAAGGCTCATTACCCATTCTAGCCATACCCCTCTGTTTTCAAACCATTCGACCAGGGGCAGCAGTGGCTTAAAAAACCATTCCGACAACGGCGAATCAGCCAGATATTCTTTAAATACAATGGCTGCAAAAAGTGTAGACAGGCCGGAGTAGATCATCAGTAAAATTACACCGATGGACATGACGGATTGGAATTGATAATGAAGCATAAGCAGCCAAAACGACAAAGGTTTGCTTAAATCCACAATGAGCAGGCCCTGGCCGATCATAATAGAAATAGGCGCCAACAAAGCCCCTGCCTTGACCATCCCATCATAACTGCTGGCACTGCCGTTTTTCCACTTTACCAGCAACGCTGCAATGAGTGCACCGGCGCTTAAGCCGGCCAAAAACAAATATACAGCAACAGGCCACTCCCACTGTATCACACTATATTGGGCCATAGCCCCCCATAATTGATCCATTATTGTCCACCTCCCCGTTTATTGGGAACACTACAAAGCTTTGGCCGTGTTCCTAAATATTCTTTAGATTTCACTGTATGCTGCTGCATTGCCTGCCGAATTTCGCTTTTCGGATTATTGAGATCGCCAAACACCAGCGCACCGGTGGGGCAAATGGATACACAGGCCGGTTTTTCCCCTTTTTGCAACCGGTTTTCGTAACAAAACGTACATTTATCCGCAGCACCGGTAACCGGATTAATAAACCTGGCTTGATACGGACACGCATTAACACAGTACTTACAGCCAACACACTTTTTTTCCTCAACCATGTTAACGCCCTCTTTATTTATATAGGAGGCTCCGGTTGGACACACCGGAACACAGGGAGCATTCTCACACATTACACAAGAGTGCCGCTCAAAATCCATAATAAGCCGGGGATACTCACCCTTGGGTCCATCAATGCGGACCTGCAGGCGGTAGACAACTTCCGGAACTTTATTCTCAGCCCGGCAGGCTACCGAGCAGGACTGACAGCCAATACACCGATTGCTGTCAAAAAGCATGCCATAGCGTTTATCTGCCATAAAGATGATTCCTCCTTATATCTTTCTGATTTCGACCCCGGCAGTATGAAGTGAGGTGCCGCAAACCGGCCCCATGACCGAAGGCAGCATCAATCCGGAATTAATCCCTTGTTTGTAAGCCCGCTTCAACCCTGGCGACACCCGGCCGAATCCGAAATATGTAAACACGGTATCCGGCCGCACGCCCTTACTGATCAACACAACGGCCTGTTGCTTGCCAGATTCGGCAGCAAGCTCAACCTTATCCCCTGTCTTTAAAGATAATTTTGCCGCAGTGTCCGGATTAATCCACAACCGGTTTACCGGCATTAATCCATGCAGCCAGGGTATGTCATGGGTATGGGCATTGGTATGAATCGCTGCTTTGCCCTGAATAAAATAAAACTGATGATCCTCTTTCAATTTGACTTGCCGGTAAACGGGAACCCCTCTGCCAAACAATTCCTGAACTTCGTGGGACAACAGCTCGATCTTTTTGCTGGGCGTCTTTAAATTCAGCAATGGTTTGTCAATAATCCCCTGCTCATTAACCTGACTTATTGCTTCCGGATACTTGGCAACAAACTGGGCTACCGAATTTCTATCCCGCAGAAAAAGCGGTTTAATACCGAAATTAATGAATCCCTTTTCCTTAGCCGTTTTGATTAAATCCTGACGGCCGCCCAACTGAATAGCCCGGATCTCCTCCATATTGCTCCAGGGGAAATACTGCCCCAATCCCAGCCGGTCTCCCAAATCTTTGAATATTTGCCAATGAGGTTTAGTATCATATACCGGTTTTACTACCTGCTGGCGAAGCGTATACGCAGGTGCACTGCCACCGGCATTATTAAAGCCTTCATCCCGTTCCAGAAAACTACTTTCCGGTAGAACCACATCGGCATACCAGGCGGTATCAGAAAGGTTGACATCACAAACCACAAGCAAATCAAGTTTCTTCAAGGCCTCAATAACCCGCTCGGTATTGGATTGACTGATTACCGGATTATAACGTAATACAAACCAGCCCCTGACCGGATAAGGCTCCCCTGTCAGAACAGCTTCGGGAATGACCTGAACCACGCCGTCGCTGGCCGGAACCAGATAGTGAGGCTGACCTTTTACCTGGGCACCGTCCACTCTGGCTTTGGCCGGTTTGGGGTAAGGGGGGACTTTGGGCGCACTTAGACCGGGGACAACGCTTTTACCGACAAGGCCATTAATTACCCCGGCCGACTTGTCAAGATACATGCCGCCCGGCACTTCAAAGCTGCCTAACAACAGGGTTGCAATGATGGAGGCCCGTCTTAGCTCGAACTCTTCCGGCGAAAACGTCGTGCGCCAGCCCCAGTCAATCATGGCTCTGGGTTTGGCTGCCGCCATCTCCCGGGCCATGCGTTCGATATCCTGTTCATTAATGCCGGTTTCCTGAGCAGCCCAGGCCGGCGTAGCTGCAACAACAGAATCTCTTACCGCTGCAAATCCTTCTGTATACTTCTCTACAAACTCTTTATCATACAGATTATCGCGGATCAATACATGAACAATAGCAAGTACTAAGGCTAAATCAGTTCCCGGCTTAATCGCATACCATTCATCGGCTTTGGCCGCGGTAACCGAAAACCGGGGATCTACCGAAACCAGCTTGCAGCCGTTTGCCATGGCTTTCATTACGCCACGAACGTGTGATACATTGATGCCTTCAAAATAACTGCGTCCTAATGACAGTAAATACTTGGCATTCCCATAATCAAGCGATACTGCCGCAGTGCCAAAGGTGACTTCCTTAGCAACTGTCCGGGCAATCGGACAGGTTGATTCATGAGTAAATATATTGGGCGAGCCGTAGGCTTTGGCTAATGTATCCATATACGCTTTATGTGTACCACCCCGGGCAGCAAAGACCATGCTTTCAGCCCCGTGCTTATTCTTAATTTCCTGCATTTTATCCACTACATAGGAATAGGCTTCATCCCAGGATACTTCTTTCCACTTGCCCTCACCGCGCTCACCGGCACGAATCAGCGGTTTTTTCACCCGTTCTTTATCATACAACTGGGAAATTGCAGCCCCGCCCCGGGCACATACGGTTCCTCCCGTAGCTGCCCAGTCAGGATTGCCGGCAATATAGGTGACCTTCCCGTTTTCGATTTTGGCCTGTATGGGACAACGTGAAGTACACATCTCACAAAAGCTGCGTACCAGCTGACTTTCTTCTTCCTTGGTTTCAGCCGAAACTTCCGGAACCATCCTGGTGATTGATCCGGAAACTGCAATTGCGGCTGCGGTAGCCCCTGATAGCTTTAAAAAAGTTCGTCTTGTAAATTTTCTGCCCATTTTCAACCGTCCTCCTCTTCCGTCATTTTTGCAACCTGCTTCTTTTTTCCCAGTTGTCCCTGAATCCCAAGACAGGCACCCAGACTGGCTGCATCTGCAATTTGACTCGGAACCACTACCAGTCCCCCCTGTTTTTTCAGGCTATCATATAGCACATTGAGCGATCTGAGCTGAAAAGCAATCGCACTGTCCCCGTAAATATTGGCTGCTTCCACATAACTAGCAGCAATTTCCCGTTCAACAGACCCCAGAATAATACGAGCCTTTCGTTCCCTGTCGGCTTGAGCTTCTCTGGACATCGCATCCTGCAATCCTTCAGGAATAATAACATCCCGAATCTCTACAGACTGGACTGCAACTCCCCATGGCCCTGTTCGTTTATCAATCATTTCCTGTAATTCAGTGTCAATATTCTCCCGTCCGGCTAACATCTCTGACAGCATGGTTCTGCCGATAACATCTCTAAGGGCAGTTTGAGCTGCCCAGGAAACAGCCTCATGGTAATTTTCCACCTCCAATGCCGCTTTCTCTGCATCCCAAACCATCCAAAACAGCACCGCATCTACATCCACCGGTACATTATCTTTCGTTAATGTCTGTTCGGCATTAAAGGAAGTGGCAATAACCCGCTGGTCGATCCAGAAAGGTGTCGTATCAATAATAGGTATTGTAAAAAACATTCCCGGCCCCACCAGGCCATGAAACTTTCCCAGCCTCAGCACAATTACTTTTTCCCACTGTTGGGCAACTTTGACAGATTGTGAAGCCAGAAAGCCAAGGATAAAACCAAAGATAATACTCCAGTAATTGTCATACACCACGGCATACACGGCCGCAATTAATATAATCACTAAAAAAATGGCAAACGGCAATGCACTCCGCATAGGTTTCCGTTGGTTATGAGCAGTTCTATGCATTCGCACCCGATCGGTATCAGTCTTCATGCTCCCCCTCCTCTTGTCTGTTCTGCTTTAATTTTTTCTCCAGGCGGCACAGTACATCTTGGGCCTGATATCCCAATAAATAGGCGTCAGATAATAGCTGTTCCAGTAAAGCGTCAAGCTGTTGCTCTTTCACCTCCGACTCAAAGACTTCCGGCAATCCGCAGACAAAGGTTCCTCGTCCCTGATGAGTCGAGATAATTCCCGCTCTTTCCAGTTCGGAATAGGCTCGTGCCACCGTATTACTATTGATGCGAAGGTCTACTGCCAGTTGCCTTACTGTTGGCAGCTGCTTTCCCGTTGGATACGCGCCTTTGATAATCAAGCCTTTGAGGCCTTCTTGCAATTGAATATATAAGGGTACGCCGCTCTTAG
>JAQSXM010000193.1 GCA_029256645.1 Sporomusa sp.
GTCATTCAGACATCGATGCGTTATACGGGAGTACCTTATGTGTTCGGTGGGACAAGCCCTAATGGTTTCGATTGTTCAGGTTTTACCCGTTATGTTTTTGCCCAAAGCGGTATTAATTTACCGCGAATGGCTGACGAACAGTTTGAGATCGGACGAGCTGTATCGTATAGCCGGCTCCAGCCGGGTGATTTGGTGTTCTTTACCACCTACGCTTCCGGAGCATCCCACAGTGGTATCTACCTTGGTGATGGCAAGTTTATAAGTGCTACGTCCAGCCGCGGGGTTGCTATTGACCGCATGAACAGTAGCTATTGGGGTCCGCGCTATGTCGGCGCCCGCAGGGTGATGTAAACTGACAGCAGGGAAGGCATTGTCGGCCTTCCCATTTTTATTTGATCTGAGATGTTTATACAACGCAATGTACCACCTGCGCTGCAAAATTCTTTACTGAGGATGCAGGATTTTTTTATAAATGCTTGTATTTTACTAATGTATTTGACACAATAGAAGTGGCCAATTACGCATTACTTTAGTGGAGATATAGATATGTTTACTTTTTACTGGCGTAAGTTTATAATTCCCTACTGGCTACTGGCTCTAACGGCGGTAGTTTGTTTTGTTATCGCCAGTGCCGCCGGCTTAGCGGCGCCATTGGTAGTTAAACTGCTGATTGATGATGCTCTGTCAGGTGGCAATATCGCATTTTTGCACTTTATTACTGCCGGGATTGTGCTATTATATCTTATTCGCGGTTTGTTTTCCTATTTTTACGGTTACGGTATGGCTAAGGCTGGTAACAAAATGCTGGCCAGGCTGCGGCAGGATATGTTTAGTAAACTGCAGTCACTGGATTATGCCTATTTTATGAAGATGCCATCCGGAGAACTTATCTCATTATTTACCAATGATCTTTTATTCATTCAACAGGCCGTTACTGTAGGGATTCCTGACGTTATCGTTGAGTCGCTTAATCTTCTGGCAATCATGGCAATCATGATTTACTTTGACTGGGAACTGGCGATGGTTACTTTTGCTACCTTACCATTTATTATTGTGGCGATCAGCTGCTTCAATCATAAGATTGGCCGCCTGGGGGCACTTGTTGAACATACCCTGGCAAAAGTGACATCGATTATCCAACAATCGGTCGTATCGGTTATGATTGTTCAAAGTTATGCCCGTGAAGATTATGAATATCAGAAATTCAGCGACAAGACCCAGCAGGCTGCCGGTGATTTGCTCAAAGCTCAACGCTTAAGCGCCATACTAGTGCCGCTAGTTGAGTTTCTTGCTGCTATTGGCTTGACGATTATCGTTTGGTATGGCGGACGGGAGGTTATTAACGGCGACCTTAGCATCGGTGGGATGTTTGCTTTTCTGGTTTATATTATCAATGTGCCAATGCCTGTGCGTAAAATCAGTCAGGCCCTGACCCAGCTTAAACTGGGCTTAGTTGCCTGGGAGCGAATCAGCAGGCTGCTTAACGAACAAATGCCGGTAGTGGCCGATGGCCAGCTTGAGTTATCCCAGGCTCAGGGGCAGGTAGAGTTTAGGGACGTTTCTTTTGCTTACCAGCAGGATCGGCAGGTACTTAACAATATTAATGTAACTGCGCAGCCAGGCGAGGTACTTGCCATTGTGGGGCCGAGCGGTGCCGGGAAATCTTCGTTTGCCAATCTGCTATTGCGGTTTTATGACCCGGAGACGGGGGGCATCTTTTTAGATGGTATCAATATCAGAGAGCTTAAGATTAGCGCCCTGCGGCATCATATCGGCTTTATCCAACAAGAACCAATATTGTTCAATATGTCAATTCTGGAAAACATTCGCTATGGCCGCCCGACGGCTACGATGGGTCAGGTCGATCAGGCAGCCAGGCTGGCTAATGCCTATGACTTCATTAAGGAGTTACCGCAGGGCTATGATACTATTGCCGGAGAACTGGGCGGCAACTTATCCGGCGGTCAAAGGCAGCGTATCGCAATCGCCCGGGCAATCATTACCGAGCCGGCGATATTGCTCCTCGATGAACCGACTGCCGCGCTTGATTCGCACACGGAAAAACTGGTCATGGCGGCGATCAGGCAGGCCGGACGGGGACGAACAACCTTTATTATTACCCATCGTATGTCTACGATCATGGCATCTGACCGCGTGGTCTATTTAACCGGTGGCAAGGTGGTTGAAACAGGTACCCATCAGGAGCTTATCGCCCAGGGCGGTTCATATGCCAGGGCATTCGAACTTAGTGATCTTAAGATACGTATAAACGAGTAAAATAATGGAAATAATCTATGGCGGCAGCTAGATTTGCCGCCGTATTCTTTTATGCTAATAAGAATAATCTTAGTAAGCTTTAGGCTCGAGTTGACAGGTGTAGGCCAGCCTGATAACATTTACATAGGAATATTCTTATTAAAACAGGAATTGCCTGGACCCACTTGGTGTACTTGCCTATAACCGGCTCTCGGACAATATAATTAAAGGAGAGCAAATATGACTCTTACTAGTGCAATAAACGCTGTGGCTGTAGTCAGCCAACTGAAAGACAAAGGTTACCGGATAACGGCGCAACGTCAGGCAATGGTTGAGATGCTGATAGAAGCAGATAAACCTTTGTCAGCCTCTGAGATTTGGGAAAAGCTGAAAATGCGGTATCGAGGGATAAGTTTGGATACTGTCTATCGTAATCTACATATATTAGTTGATTTAGGGGCCCTTATCCCGATAAACGCGATGGGTAAAGACAGTGTGCGCTATGAGTTGGTGTATACAAGCCATCATCACCATATTGTATGTGTCAAGTGCGGCAAGTCCCAGTGTATTGACTATTGTCCGATCGAGCCGCAGCTTATTATTATGTTAAAAAATCACGGTTATGAATTAGTACGTCATAACCTGGAATTATTTGGAGTGTGCCACCAGTGCAGCGCATCCTAAGGAGGCTATTATGACTGGAATTAAGTTAAATAATATTACCTATGGTTATAACAACACCGAAATGGTCCTAAACAATATATCTTTTACTGTACAGCAAGGCGAATTTGTCGTTGCGGTAGGGCCAAACGGAGCCGGTAAAAGCACTTTGTTGAAGATTATTGCCGGCCTGATTGAGCCGGTTGCCGGTCAGGTTCTGATCGATAATAACAGCATACGCGCTGCGGCGCAGCAGGGTATTATCGCCTATGTACCACAGCATTATGCCCAGAATACAGCAGCATTCCCGGCGACTGTCGAGGAAATTGTCACGCTTGGGCTTGCCGGTACCAGGGAAAAGCTAACAGCCAAAGGGGCTAAACATATTGTTGACCATATGCTGGAAATGGTTGGTGCAGAACAGCTAAAGGGTCGCCGGATTGGCGAACTGTCGGGAGGACAGCAGCAGCGGGTGATGGTAGCCCGGGCATTGGCCGGTAATCCGCAGTTGTTATTGCTGGATGAACCCACCAGTGGTATTGATTATGCCGCAAGTGCCAGGATTTATGAGCTGCTGGGCCAGCTTAACAGTACATTGGGAATTACTATTATCATGGTGTCGCATGATATCGAAAATGGCACCCGTTTTGCCGCAAAAGTGGCTTGCATCAACCGGCATCTGTGTTTCTTTGGTGATAGCGAAGAGTTTCGTTCCAGCCATGCCAGCATGCAGCATTTATGGTATTATTCCGGATTTACCGGCTAGGAGGGCATACTATGCCATTAGTGGAAATGTTTCAATATGATTTTATGCAGCGGGCCTTTTTGGCGGGGATTATTACTGCCGTTATCTGCCCGATATTAGGTATGTTTGTTGTGGTTCGCCGACAGTCGATGATCGGAGACGGACTGGGACACATTGCTTTTGCCGGGGTGACCGGCGGCTATCTTGCCGGGATTTATCCGGCGGCCGGAGCCTTCGTTTTGACGATTGCCGGTGCGGCAGGCATTGAATTGGTACGGCGCCGGCGAACCCAGATGGCCGACACGGCTTTGGCTGTTTTTTTCTATGCGGGAATCGCCTTAGCTATTATCTTCAGCACCATTACCCGGATGCCCAGTGCCGGTTTACTCGGTTTTCTCTTTGGCAGCATTTTAACAGTTTCCTGGCAGGATGTGGTGGTGATTGCCGGCTGCGGCCTGACTGTTATCGCGTTTGTTTTCAGTAATTTTACCAGACTTATGCTGGTGTCCTTTGACGAAGACGTGGCTAAGGTTGCGGGTATCCGCACTGCTGCTGTCAATATGTCATTAAGTATAGTTACGGCCATAACCGTTGTCACCGGCATGATGGTGGTTGGTATTCTCATGGTAAGTGCCTTGATGATTGTACCAGTGGCAGCTGCGGAGCAAATGGGAAAAGGTTTTAAAGCTACGATGGCCTGGGCGGTAGGATTGGCAACATTAGCCGTAATCAGCGGCCTGTCAGCGGCTTTTTATTTAGACATTGCCCCAGGTGGCTCAATCATTATGACCACAATTATATTTTATATACTTATTGCCGTTACCCGCCAGCTTCGTTATACCTGGCGTTCTGCCAACCGGACACAAACGTACCCTTAACCTTGTCTTAAGCAGGATAAATTTGGTATAATTAGGGTAGATTTACTATACATAACAAGGAGGCTCTATTGTGAATTATAGCAGACAACAAGCCTGGGGGCTTTTACGTCAGCATGTGCAAAGCGAGGTGCTGTTAAAGCACTGCCTGGCGGTTGAAATTGCCATGCGGGCCTATGCCGCCAAATTTGGCGAAAATGTTGAATACTGGGGTGCCGTGGGGTTGCTCCATGATGTTGACTTTGAAAAATATCCGCATGATCATCCCCATCATGCAAGAGAGATCCTGAGTGCTGCCGGGTATGACAGTCAGTTTGCCACAGATGTCGAAAGCCATGCCCGGGAGTGGGAACAGGAACGTACTCTGCTGCAAAAAACACTGCTGGCTGTTGATGAGTTGACCGGTTTTATTATCGCCTGTGCTTTGGTGCGTCCTGATAAAAACCTGGACAACCTGGAAGTCAAATCGGTAATGAAGAAGATGAAAGATAAGGCGTTTGCCCGCGCTGTTAATCGCGAAACCATAATCACCAGTGCTGAGGCTATGAATGTTGAGATAAAAGAACACGTTGATTTCCTTACTAAAGCATTGGCTCAGGCGGTAAAAATGCCTGAATATCAGGAATTGCCGCTAGTAGGTTAAACCCTGGAATTAAACATAAATCGGATTGGAGGTGCATAAAGATTAATGAGGACAGCTAAGAGGAGAGAGATAATGGCAAAAAATGTTCTGAATAAGCTTACCGTTAATCTTTATGACACCGATACCCGCGGAAAACTGTATGATCATCTGATGATGCTCTTAAAATGCCAGGAAGGGCTTAATTTAAGGCCACTTGTGGTGTTATGCATCGGGTCTGACCGCTATACAGGCGATGCGCTGGGGCCGCTTATAGGCACTCATCTTGAAGAACATACTGAATGCAGTGTTTATGGCACACTTGATCACCCGGTTCATGCCGGCAACTTTGTTGAGACTTTAAACATTATCAATCATCGCTACCACCACCCGCTGATTATTGCAATTGATGCCTGTTTGGGAAAATCACATGAGATTGGCAATATTGAGATCTGGCAGGGGGGATTGGCCGCAGGCATTGCAGTTGGCAACAGGCTGCCAACTGTTGGTGATATCTCGGTGATTGGGGTCGTGAATGCGCAAAGCCAGATCGGCTATCTTGACCTGCAGAGTACACCCCTGTCCAAAGTTATGAAATTGAGCAAAGCGATCAGTGAGGCGCTTGTTGATTGTGTCAACACGGTAATTGTTGAGGCTATGCCGGCCTGCACTCAGTCTGCTGCCAAATAAACAAAATATAAAAAAGCGGGCTTGCCCACTCTTAAGAGTGCAAGTCCGCTTTTTTCATTATTTCAGTCCTCAGGGAACAATCTGTTCCACAGCATATACAGTATGATCAATGTCCCGGCAAAGAACAGGCCAATATCGGCAATGTAACGTTCCATAAAAAACCACACTCCCGCAAGTCAGCATTTATTTCTTATTAGGATTATATGCTACTTGCGGGAGTGATGCAAGTTTCCGGCAAATAAATATTTTTTGCTGCCAGGCACATTCGACTTGTCTCCCCCATAAAATTTAACCGACAGACTTTTGGGGGTGAATGACTGAATGGGCCTTTCGTTTATTATGGTATTGGCAGCTTCGGTAATTAAAGGCATCACCCTGTTAGTGTCTTATATCGCCAACAATACCTTTCCCTTGCCGTTATCGGAAAAAGATGAACAGATCTATCTACAACGGTTAAAGAGTGGGGATGAAGACGCTCGCAATGTCCTGATTGAACGTAACCTGAGACTGGTAGCTCACATTGTCAAAAAATTTGACAACACCGGTGAAGATGTTGATGACCTTATCTCCATTGGCACAATTGGCCTGATTAAGGCCATCAACACGTTTGATCCGGCAAAGAAAATCAGGTTGGCTACATATGCTGCCCGGTGCATTGAGAATGAAATCCTTATGCACCTAAGGAGCACCCGCCGGATTCGGACTGAGGTCAGTTTGTATGACCCCATTGGGGTCGACAAAGAAGGGAATGAGATAACCTTAATCGATGTACTGGGTACCGCGCCTGACGTTGTCGGTGAGACAGTCGAAAACCTGTGTGAACAGGAACGCTTGAACCGGGAGATT
>JAQSXM010000194.1 GCA_029256645.1 Sporomusa sp.
GGACAAACCATGCATCTCGGCGATGTCGGCCCCGGCGACAAACGACTTGTCGCCACTGCCGGTCACGATGACCACTTTAACACTTTGGTCCTGAGCGATAATATCCAACAGACTATTTAATTCTGTAAGCAGTTCAGAGTTTAAAGCATTTAATGCCTTGGGCCGGTTTAGTGTAATAAGTCCAATACCATTACCAGTCACATACAGTAAATTATTATATTGAGTCACCACCTGCACCTCCAATCTTTTTTTCTTAGTTGTAGTTATAGAAGCCTTTGCCTGTTTTGCGCCCTAAATAACCAGCCTGAACCATCTTTTTTAAGAGTGGGCAGGGACGATATTTGGGATCGCCATAACCATTATACAAAACCTCCATAATCGACAAAACTGTATCATTACCAATCAGGTCTGCTAATGCCAACGGCCCCATCGGATGGTTAAACCCCAGCTTGGCTACCTGATCAATATCTTCGGCATCGGCAACACCCTCCATCAAGGTGTAGATAGCCTCATTAATCATAGGAACCATGATGCGATTACCAACAAAACCGGGATAGTCTTCAACCTTTACCGGATTCTTCCCTAATCTTTCGGTCAGAATCTTGACGGCAGCAAAGGTTTCCACACTGGTAGCCAAACCGCTTATGATTTCAACAAGCTTCATGATCGTAGCCGGATTAAAAAAATGCATACCAATGACTTTATCAGCCCGTTTGGTAAATGCACCGATCGCTGTTATTGGCAGAGAAGATGTATTAGTAGCCAAAATAGTGCGTGCAGGACAAAGTGTGTCCAGTAACTCAAAAACTTCACGCTTAATGCCGGCATTCTCAACAGCCGCCTCAATAACCAAATCTACATTGCAGCTTATGGTATCCAACTCAACAGTACCCCCGATGCCTACCATGGCAGCAGCCTTTTCTTCCTGAATCAGTATACCTTTTTCCACCAATTTATTCAAGTTTCGTTCAATCCTGGCTATTCCATTCTGAACAAATTCAGGCTTGATGTCCTGTAAAACAACCGAGATACCGTTTTGGGCCATAACCTGAGCAATACCACAACCCATTTGACCGGCACCGATAATGAGTACTTTATTTATTTCCAAAATCATTTCCCTCCTCTGCGGCTTTGAGTGATTCTGTTTAACATGCCTGCTTTACTTTCCTGAACTCATCAATTAAAGCCGGCAATACATCCACTACATTGCCCACAATACCAAAATCAGCGACCTTAAAAATGGGCGCATCGGTATCTTTATTAATTGCAATAATAATGTCTGATGATGACATGCCAGCCACATGTTGAATAGCGCCGGAGATACCGCAGGCAAAATATACTTTAGGACCAACGGTCTTACCAGTTTGCCCTACCTGATGGAAATGAGGTTTCCAGCCAGCATCAATGACTGCTCTTGACGCCCCGACCGCCCCGCCAAGAACAGCGGCCAGATCTTCAATCAGCTTGAAGTTCTCCGGCTTGCCCAGGCCGCGGCCGCCAGCTACAATAATCTCGGCTTCTTCCAGGTTGCAGGACGTGGTGCACACCTTAACAAGTTCAATAAGCTTTGTCCGGATATCCTGACTGTTCACACTGCTGGCCACCCGAACAAGCTCGCCGGTACGGGAAAAATCCTGCTGCGGGAGCTTAAATACCTTAGGCCGAACTGTACCCATCTGCGGCCGGTGATCCGGGCACAGGATAGTGGCCATGATATTACCGCCAAAGGCCGGCCGGGTCCAGGCAATAAGACCGGTCTGCTCATCCAGGCCAAGATTAGTACAATCGGCTGTTAAACCTGTACCTACCCGGCAAGCCACCCTTGGACCTAAATCCCTGCCGTCATTTGTTGCACCCATAAGAATAACTGCCGGCTTGTACTCATTGATCAAATCAGTAAACACTGCCGTATAACCATCGGTGCTATAGCTTTTAAACTCAGCTCCCTCAACAAGATATACCTTGTCGGCCCCACTGGCAAATACGCCTGTAGCAAGATGCTCCACCCTATCACCAATAAGCACACCGGCCAGCTTCTGCCCCATGGCATCAGCCAGTTTCCGTCCTTCACCCAACAGCTCGTGACCGACATTTCTGGCTTGGCCGTCCACTTGTTCTACAAATACCCAGACATCCTTATAGGCATCTTTATTTATAGCAACAGTTACCTGCTCCACCTCTTTAATGATGGCCTGTACAGGGCATGTATCAACACACGCCCCGCACATCGTACACGCATCAGCTATCGTGGCTTTATCATCCTCCATAACAATTGCGCCGAAAGGGCAGGTACTTATGCACGCACTGCAACCAATACACTCTTCTTTATTTACATTGACTGCCATGTCTATTGCCTCCGTTATACAATCTTTGCTGCTAATAGCTTTTTCATCAATAATGCCGCCGCTTCCCGGGGGCTGTCAGCCTGAATAAGCTCCCCTTGCACCCGCTGCGGGGGGGTAAAAATCCGCCGGACCTGAGTGGGCGAGCCTTTAAGGCCAAGTTGTTCAGGATTAACCGCCATATCACCGGCTGTCCAAACAGGAATCTGTTTGCGGTTAGCCTTCATCGTTCCTTTAACAGTTGGCAAGCGAGGCTCGTTAATTGACTTAAGTACCGTGAGCAATACAGGGGTTTGAGCTTCGATGATCTCATACCCCTCTTCATGTTCCCGTTCCACCCGTACGGTTTGACCCTCGACTTCAATCTTAGAAACACAGGTGATCTGAGCCATGTCCAGGTGTTCAGCCATCTCTGGCCCCACCTGCGCCGTATCGCCGTCAATAGCCTGCTTGCCACAGATAATCATATCAGGCAGGCCCAGCTTTTTAACGGCAGCAGCCAGGGTATAGCTTGTTGCCAGTGTATCAGCACCGCCAAAAGCCCGGTCACTGATCAAAATGGCCTCATCCGCCCCCATAGCCAGACACTCCTTGAGCGCTTCCCTGGCCTGAGACGGCCCCATGGAAATAACAGTGACCTTGCCGCCATGTTTCTCTTTGAGCTGCAGTGCAGCCTCTACGGCATTTTTGTCAAAAGGATTAACAATACTTGGTACGCCCTGACGAATAAGCGTATTCGTCACCGGATCAATCTTTACCTCAGTTGTATCAGGCACCTGCTTGACACAAACAACAATTTCCATGCCTCGTAAACCTCCTGGTACGATAATTGCTACTTAATATTAACGCAATATGCTGCCGGCAATAACCATCCGCTGTACTTGATTAGTTCCTTCATAAATCTGAGTAATTTTTGCATCCCGCATCAAACGCTCTATCGGATACTCCCGGCTATAGCCATAGCCGCCAAAAATCTGTACGGCATCGGTGCTAACCTCCATCGCAATATCAGAAGCATACAGCTTCGCCATCGCCGCCTCTTTGGAATATGGCAGCCCCTGGTCTTTTAAATAGGCGGCGCGATATACCAGCAGTCGGGCCGCGTCCACCTTGGTCGCCATATCTGCCAGCATAAAGGCAATCGCCTGATTAGCGGCAATCGGCTTGCCAAACTGCACCCGTTCTCTCGAATATTTCAGCGCATGATCGATTGCTGCCTGGGCGATTCCCAATGCCTGCGCCGCAACGCCGATCCGCCCGCCGTCAAGTGTTGCCATCGCAATTTTAAAACCCTCACCCTCTTTCCCCAGCAAGTTCTCCCGGGGTACCTTTACATCCTGAAAGATCAGTTCATTGGTTATTGAGGAGTGAATCCCAAGCTTGTGTTCTTTTTTGCCAAAAGTAAAACCAGCCATGCCCTTTTCCAGAATAAAGGCCGAAATTCCTTTAACCCCTTTGGTCTTATCGGTCATAGCAAACACCACATAGACCTCAGCTTCACCGGCATTAGTAATAAATATTTTACTGCCGTTTAGCACATAGTGATCGCCTGCGGCAATTGCCACCGTCTGCTGTGAGGCAGCATCTGTTCCCGCGTTAGGTTCAGTCAAACCAAAGGCACCCTGCTTTATGCCTTCAGCCAGCGGCACCAGATACTTTTGTTTTTGTTCTTCGGTACCAAAAGCAAAAATAGGCCAGGCACACAACGAGACAGTTGCCGACAGTGTAATGCCCACACCGGCATCAACCCGTGATAATTCTTCTACAGCTAAAATATAGCTGAGAACATCGGCCTCTGCACCGCCATACTGCTCAGGAAAACAAATACCGGCCAGGCCCATTTCGCCCATAGCATCGGCAATTTCCCGGGAAAACTCCTCCTTCTCATCCCGCTCAGCGGCCCCCGGAAGTACTTCTTTTTCGGCAAATTCACGGACTAACTTTTGCATTGTTTTTTGCTCATCAGTAAGTTGAAATTGCATCATTGTTCATCTCCCCATATAATAGTGGCGCTTATTTTGCAGCCCATTAATTATCTCGCAAAAATCATGCCAGGCAAACATTGCTGAAAAACGTTAAAAAAATCACATTTTAAAAAAGCATTGATGAAAAACAGCATCATTACTTCTCGATAACTCCAGTAAACACAATGCAATAATGCCGATGAAGATTGTCATATTCTCAGATGCAATAAAGCATCATTAAAGGGCGACCACTCATAAAAACTGTTCCAGCAGAATGCAGATCAATATGCCATCCACCATCCCATTAAGCAGGATATAGCGAAACAGTGGCGGTAAACTATTAAATACCCCTTGCGGTAAAAACAGGACCCCAACCCCTACCATGAGTGATATCCCCAATATGTACATTTCCCGGTTAGTCAGTTTTACCTTGGTAAACTCTTTGATCCCCATCCCCAGAATCAGGCAGAAAACTACAAACATCACCGAATTGCCAACAGCCGGTGGTATGGCGGCAAAAAAGCTGCCCACCTGCGGGAAAATCCCCAGGATAGTAATTAACAAAGCACCGATAATAAAAGGTTTTCTGGCAGCAACACCTGTCATTGCGGTAAACCCGATTGCCGAAGCGTACGGAATAAAGCCAATGACCGCCCCGAGGCCGGCAAGCAGGTCTGATACGCCGGTAAAGATTGCACCGCGCTTTACCATTGCGGGGGTAAACGGTTCGCCGGTCACCGCGCTCATCCCCAGGATACTGGCAACTAAATTGGAAAACAGCAGCAAAGCAGCACAAACACAGGCAAGAATAACCCCGATATCGAAAGTCGGCATACCCCACGCAAATACGTCCGGCATAGTTGACACTTGCGCGCCATAGTGGTTGACCGGCGGCGAAATACCAAGGAGAATCGCCATAAGCCAGCCAAAGCCGGCACCAATGAGCACGGCTATACTCTGGATAAACCCCCTGCCTTTCAGGGTTAGCCACATAATCAACCCGGTTGTCAGGATAAATACCAGCAAACTGGTAGAATCCACCTGCTGATTGGTGTTGTTTAGTCCCAGCATACCTTTTACCATAGCCGGACTGAGCTGCAGACACATCAAAACAAGAAACACGCCGTTTACCATAGGGCTAAAAATCCGGACAACCATCCCGGCCATACCGGTTACGCCAACCAAGACGCACACCAGCCCGGCTACGATAAAGCCCATCTCAATGTCGGTCCGCAGCACATCCAGCCCTTTTCCCAAGCTTGGTGCCGAAGTAGCCAGGGTAATTAACAGGCCGTACCATAAACCGGCCGGCCCTTCCATAATCGGAAACCGGTGACCCCATAACGCCTGAAATATCGATACGATTCCGCACAGAATAAACGTCCGCTGTACCAGGCTGGCTAAACCCAACTGGTCAAGCCCCAGGTATCCACCCACAATAACTGGCAAAATCGCTGCATTGGCCAAAAAATACGTCAAATGCTGCACACTATAGGAAATCAGCTCTTTCAGAGGCAGGTTATCGTGTAGACCATATCGCATCCCTGACTGCTGCGGCAACTTACCATTTTCTTGGCTCATACGGCAGTCCTCCTAATTATCTGTACCTCATGTATTGTTTTACATATGCACAAAATATGCCAGGACGCTAATGATAACAGAAAAAACGCCAACAATCTTATTGATATTTCGATAAATAGCTTATATCGTAAAAATTGGCACAAATTTTGCAAGTGAATATTTACATCTCGTCATTTCAACATAAACCTAAATCAGGACGTAATTCAAATAGATTGTTCTATAATATGAGGAGGAAATCTATTGATGTATAACAATACCAGCCCCATCATGCCATCCCAAAACCCTACTGATATTGCCAAATATCTTGCTATCAACAAGGAATTACATCAGGACCAGCGTTCTTGGGTAAAAATGCCTTTAAGCCCTGAACGCGATGCCTTGTCTCAAAAGATTGCTCTTCTTAAGAAAGAGTTAAACCACTTAAACAAACGTTTAAATGGAGTCACAGCATGACAATCTGTCATCACAAAAACGCAACAGGGAGAAGCATCCCTGCCGCATTTTTGCTAATTATACCATCGTACTTGTGAGGCTTACTTGTTATGCTTTTTAAGCCAATTTTCCCTATTCTCTCATCTGTTTTTCCTCTTGGCATAGGCTATAATTCCAAATTTTATTATTCTGTTTTTTCGCGCCCTCACTATTAGAAGAAATCCCGCAAATTACACCAAGAGCAATCATTAATCCAACGATTGATGCCATCCAATTAGTTTCTAACACTGGACTTGCTGGCATTTTGGATAGCCACAAAGATTAGATTGTCCTATTATTTACCAGTA
>JAQSXM010000195.1 GCA_029256645.1 Sporomusa sp.
TAGATGAACTGACTCACGAGTTATTTACATTTTTTAATGGTTTTTCTTCGTGGGAGAACTCAGTAATAAAGACGAGCGATCTGGCCGTTTCCGAGGCTCATGCCATTGAAGTACTGGGCAAATATGGACAAATGAATATGAAAAGTCTTGCTCAATATCTGGGGGTAACTACAGGTACTACTACCGTTACAGTTGATCGCCTGGAAAAGAAGCAATATGCCACCCGGGAATCAGTCAAAGAGGACCGGCGTGTTCACTTAATTACTTTAACGGAAAAAGGCCACCAGGCTTTTTCTGAACATCACCAGTATCATTATAATCTGAGCGAGCAAATACTCTCAGTCTTGTCAGATGAAGAAAATGAACAGTTACTTACAATACTAAAAAAAATTAATCGAGAGGCATTTTAAAATGGATAATGAAGAACTCTGCATCTCCAAGAATAAGCTTATCAGCCCAGCGCCGGTGGAAGTAGGAGAACACGACCATGGACATGGTGCAGGCGGTCATTTAAAAGACTATATTGTAATTACCACAACATCTCTTTTGTTAATAGGCTACTGGTTCGAGTGGTTGCCGGTGATTTTTGGGGTTGATACTGCACTTATTGCAGCACTAATCGGTGGTTTGCCAATTATTACAGAAGCGGTTGTGGCCATATATAAGCGGGGGGACACCAAAGTAGGACTTCTGGTAAGCATAGCGATTATTGCCTCTATTGCTATCGGTGAATATTTTGCAGCAGCCGAGGTTGCGCTTATCATGACCATTGGCGAGATGTTAGAACACATTACCTTAGAAAAGTCCAACAATGCTTTAAAAAAACTTGCGGAGCTAACTCCTTTAAAAGCCCGTATCCTAGAGGGGGGAACCGAGCGGGAAATCGCCGCCGAACTGGTAGCGACAGGGGATACATTACTGGTAAAACCAGGGGAGAAGATTCCGGTAGACGGTGTAGTTTCCTTTGGTTATGCCACGGTCGACCAAGCGACTATCACCGGGGAGTCGATTCCTGTTGAATGCCGCACCGGGGACAGTGTTTTTGGCGGTACAATCGTAACTATGGGGAGTATTGAGGTTGTAGCAACAAAGGTGGGACAGGATACCGCTTTAGGTCATATCATAAAAATGGTTAAGGAAGCTCAGGCAAGTAAGGCCCCTACCGCCCGGATTATTGACCGCTGGGCAAATTGGTTTGTACCATTAAGTCTAACGATTGCGGTATTAGTCTACCTGGTAACCGGTGACATTGTCCGGGGGGTAACTATCTTAATCGTTTTCTGTCCCTGTGCGATGTTACTGAGCACACCCACCGCTGTGGCTGCTGCTATTGGGGCAGCGGCGCGGCGGGGTATTTTAATCAAAGGGGGCGAAATACTGGAACGAGTAGGCTCCTTAGATACCGTCTTATTTGACAAAACAGGCACAATTACTTTGGGGAAACCAACTGTAAAAGACATTCGCTGCTATAACGGCTGGCAAGACAATGCGTTACTGGCCATTGCCGCAGGGATAGAGAAACGTTCAGAGCATCACCTGGCAAAAGCAATTATTGCCGCCGCAGAGAAAGAGCGTATCTCCTTTATCGAGCCGGCCTATTGGGAACCTGTTATTGGGCAAGGGATAATTGCAGAAAACGATGGGGTAACCTTCTTATTGGGGAATATATCATTACTTGAAAATAAACAGGTAGTTCTTACACCGGAACAACATAAGTATTGTGTGGTACACCAAAAGGCAGGAGCTACTGTAGTTTTTGTTGCCGCCAATGGGGTGGTAGCAGGGATTATTACGATCCAGGATCCTATACGCGCAGGATCTAAGGAAACAATTGCAGCATTATCTCAGGATAATATCAAGAAGATAGTCTTGTTGACCGGAGATGCCACAGTCGTCGGCAATGCTATTGGCGAACAGGTCAATATCCCAATAATCCATGGCGACTTATTACCAGGCGATAAGGTGAAATATGTTGAAACCTATCAACAAGCCGGTTGCAAGGTCGCCATGATCGGGGATGGCATAAACGATGCTCCGGCTTTGGCAAAAGCAGATATCGGAATCGCTATGGGATACTCGGGCACCGATATCGCTGTGGAAGCTGCAGATATTGTTTTATTATCTGATGACTTAAAAAAAATACCGGAAACAATACAAAAGAGCCGAAAAGCGATCCGTACTATTTGGCAAAATATTGTGGTTGCCAATACGATTAATCTGGCGGCAATTGTTTTTGCAGCCTGTGGTTTGTTAGGACCTGTTGCAGCAGCAATTGTGCACAATGTAGGTGCAATTATTGTTGTATTAAATTCGGCACGTTTATTAAGAAATAATTAACTAAGCCTTTGCGAAACAAAGCCATTTTAGGGGTAGCCCCTTATGAAAAAAATGGGGAACTATTGACTATGCCTGCATAAATAGTTATAATCGAAATAGTTTATTGATAATGGAAATCATTATCAATAAACTATTTGTTATTTGTCATAGGTTTAAGAAAGTTCTTTAAAGGGGTTGGTAGGGTGAGGAAATTTGTTGCAATCAGTGCCTTGTGTAGTGTTTTTGTGTTGGCTTATATTTTTGTTTTTTCTGCCAGTAATATTCAAGCGGAAAAACCCCAGGAGAAAAAATCACAACTAAAGCCAGGCATTTATAAAGCAGAATACGATAAAGCTGATTTCCGGGGGTGGAAAGCGTTTTTTAGTATGGAGGTAGACGCAGCAGGCGAAATTAAGAGCAGTAGTTTCGATTATGTTAACCAATCAGGTCAATTAAAGACCCGGGATACTGAATATAACAATAAAATGAAAAGTAAAAGTGGACTGGGACCTAGTGAATATTGCCCGAGGTTTGCCAAGAATTTGCAGGTATATCAGGACCCAAACCAAATAGATGCAATTACCGGGGCAACAATGTCTTCACGGGATTTTAAAACATTTGCCCATGCAGCGTTTAATTCGGCTAAAACAGGCGATCTGTCAACAATCTACATACAACAACCGGAAACCGCAGGTTCGAATAAATGATCTCATGCAGCCGTCATACGCGGGCGATTGACTTTGCGCCCTAAATTATTTTACGGATACTAGATAATTAAAAGGAGAAGATATGCAATCGTTTTTTCTAAATCTGAAAATGAGCGCGAAACTGTTACTCAGTTTTTCTATAATTACTGTAGTATGCCTGATTGTCGGTCTTGTAGGGATTTTAAACATTTTACAATTGCAGGAGCTGGATCATGATCTATATACTTTTCAAACCCGGCCACTTCTTGAACTGCGGATTATCAATGGTGGTTTTGAGCAGAACCGGGCTTATATGAGGGATATTATTGCTGAGGACAATCCGCAGAAGATAAGCGAATATATTAGTGCAATGGAAGTGAATACACAGAAGATTGATCAAGCTATGCAGAAATTCTCGCAAAGTTTGCTTTCAGAAACTGAAAAAGAGGATTTTGTGTATTTCTCAAATGTTCTGGAGAATTTCAATTACCATAAGGATCAAGTAGTGACATTATGTAAGGCCGGCAACAAAAAATATGCTCATACTGTTCTGCTTAATGACGGCCCCAAATTATCATTGAACTTTAATAAAGCTATTGAGAAGCTTGCTAAGACCAAGGAAGATATCGGCAGGGAGAAAGCAGACTTTAATGAAGGCAGAGCGCAGATTGCTGTTTGGTTTATGGGGACATTAGTCTTGTTCTCGTTTCTGCTGGCAGCCGGGCTTAGCGTGCTGATCGCCAGAATGATTAGCCGGCCCATAGAGTCAATGGTGATTGCCGCCAATAGAATCGCTAAAGGAGATCTCGCAGTCGAAATACCCCAGAACTACCTGGGATTACAAGATGAAATAGGCAAGCTTGGAATGGCATTTAAGGTAATGACAGAAAACCTTAGAACAATTGTAAAACAGGTATATTGCTCATCGGAGCAGGTCGCTTCCGCATCGGAAGAGCTAACTGCCAGTTCCGGGGAATCTGCCCAAGTTTCCGGACAAATTGCTACAGCTGTTGTTGGCATTGCCAAAGACACGGACAAGCAACTGCATATTGTGAGTAAGACGATGGCAATCGTGGGCCAAATGTCAACCGGAGTAGAACGGATCAGTTCGAATAGTTTGACTGCGGCGATTACTGCTGATAAGACGGTAGGTGCTGCTGTTGAAGGCGGAGAATCTATTGAGTTGGTTATTAGCAAGATGAATGATATTGAGAACATTGTCAACCATTCTGCCACCGTTATTAGTAAACTTGATAAAAGATCAAAAGAAATCGGTGAGATTGTTGATACTATCTCCGGAATAGCCAGTCAGACCAATCTACTGGCTTTAAATGCTGCTATTGAGGCGGCAAGAGCTGGCGAGCAGGGGCGTGGTTTTGCCGTTGTTGCCGAGGAGGTCCGTAAACTCGCTGAGCAGTCTCAGGCAGCCGCAAAAGAGATTGCGGATATTATTCATAAAACACAGGTTGATACTGGCAAGGCGGCTGAAGCAATGGGGGAAGGAACCCGTGAAGTAAAAGCCGGTTCTCAACTTGCTAACCTGGCAGGTACAGCATTTAATAACATTATTGAAATGGTGCAACAGGTATCAAGCGAAAGCAAGGAAATCTCAACTGCGATCACTCTGATCGCTCAGGGTAACCAATTTGTTCTTGCGTCTATCCATGAACTTGATGAGGTCAGCCGGAGTACTTCTGCTGAAACTCAGCTGGTTTCAGCGGCAACGCAAGAGCAATCTGCCACGCTGGAAGAGATTGCTTCTTCCAGTGAAACATTGGCCCAGCTTGCTGAACAACTGAAGCAGGCAGTAACTGAGTTTAAAATTTGAGTAACAGAAATAGTTTAGGTTTAGCATAGTAAAAACAATCTATTGGGGACAAAATCGTACTAATTAGCAGTTTTTCCTGTTTTTCGTCATTGACTACTTAGTCAGTTTAGGTATAATCAAGTTATAGTAGAAATACTAAATCTGACGTGGAGGACGTTAAAATGCAGAAAAAAGTTTTAATTGGTATGTTGCTTGTTTCCCTGCTTATGGTTACCGCTGTTCCGGCATCGCAGGCTTTTGGGTTAGGTGATATTTTAAAAGTCGGTGGTATGTCTATCCTTATAGATAAGTTCTCAACACCCCTTAATAATTTCATCAACCAATTGACATTTAAACATAAGTTAGGGAGTGAATACTCTACTAAAGTAGTTCCCATTCTATCTGTGGGTAATCATGGCTACATAGGGGCTGCTCAAGTTACCGGAGCGCAGGAATTAGTTGATAAAACTGAGGCGGTTATTCAAATGGAAGGCAGCTTTAACAATGATAAGTTTAGAGTAAAAGCATTAGTTCCTGTTGATAGTACTAACCCTACCAATTTTACCCGCGTGCAGGGGGTTGGAGTATCAGCAATTATTGATATCAAAATATAATAGAGACATAAAAAAAACCTCTTGCAGTAAGTTTTTGCTTACTGCAAGAGGTTTTTTTGTCCGCCTGGGTTACCGTGGGGCTGGCGATATGAATTTATCCTCTTTTAGAATATGATCAACAAGCCATTCAATGACAAAATTCAAGATTTCTTTTAAATAGGCATTTTGTTCATTATCAATTTGGCCAAAGTCAATTGAGCCCATTTTTTCGATAAATTCATTGTGCAATACCTTATGAGATAAAAATTTAGGATACTTATTGGCTAACATATAGGCTTCTTCTGCTGCGAAATGTTCTGTTGTATAATCACGTAGTTCATCAACAATAGCTACAATGTGGTCATATTTGTCAATAATTAATTCATTGTTTAATAATTTATCAATTTCGTTGGCGATCTCAAATAACTTTTTGTGTTGTTCGTCAATAGCAGGGATACCAAGTTCATAGACGTGTTTCCAAAGTACCATGACAATAACCACCTTTTTCAAATTTTATTTATTGACATTTTCTACAGCCGTGCGCTAAATCCTGTTTGTATGTAAGTTATAATGGGAAACAATCAAAAAAAAGCGCAGTCTGCAGGGATTTCTCCATGCAGTCTGCGCCCAGGTTAATAAATTTAAATATGTTGTGGTTAAACTTCTTGTTATAGTTTAATTGTTTTAGAGTTGCCTTTCATATCCTGGAGCGTTGCCTCTCCATTCTCAATATAAAACAACTCAAAAATAGAATCGTCTACACTGTACATGTTGGCAAGCTGTGGCATCTTAGTAAGGGCAGCCTGTTTACTTTGCTTACTTGTGTTAAAAACCGCTTTACCTTTTAAGCGTATCCATTCACCAGTATTCGAGGTTGTAGAGATCTCAAAATTAGGGTTGGCTTTGAGTTGCCTGTACACATTTTTCTGATTGCTAGTACCAAAATGCAGCTTACCCTCGAAATTCATTACAAAGCCAAAAGGGCGCACCTTCGGGATGTCACCATCGACGGTGGCAAGATAAAAAATAGGATTTTCAGTTAAAAACTTAAGAACTTCTTCCATGACAATTCTCCTTTACTTTATGTATTTTTATGATACGATTATACGATATAGGCATAAAAAAACAAGTATGCAGTTGTTTCTTATTTAGTCAGTATTATATGAGTATTGGAGAAAAATTATGAATCGTAAAATAAAATCCCAAGAGGCAAGCGACTGTCCGGTAAT
>JAQSXM010000196.1 GCA_029256645.1 Sporomusa sp.
GCCACTAAGTAAGTATTGCTACTTACTCCGTTCGACTTGCATGTGTTAGGCACGCCGCCAGCGTTCGTCCTGAGCCAGGATCAAACTCTCCAATAAATTGTATGCCGTCTATATGCTTCTCTGCTATCCCTGCTACTATCTTATTAAGGAAGGCTAGCTTCTTAATCAGAAGAGACAGGCACATGTTCAAAGTCACATTGTGACTACATTATATTGAAGCCGTTTTATCGGCTCGATATTTGTTGGAGCGGAAAACGAGATTCGAACTCGCGACCCTCGCCTTGGCAAGGCGATGCTCTACCGCTGAGCTACTTCCGCATCCTTGTACTATTAAATGGCTTTTTACAGCCACTGCACATCTGGCATTTTATGATGCATTACTTTACATTGTTCAGTTTTCAGGGAACGACTTATATAGACTATCATAGTTATACATACTATGTCAACTGTATTTTTTTGAATTGGTGGGGCTAACTGGATTCGAACCAGTGACCTCTACGATGTCAACGTAGCGCTCTAACCAACTGAGCTATAGTCCCATATTCCAAATTATTAGTTAACATAATTATTGGTCGGAGCGGCAGGATTCGAACCTGCGACCCCCTGGTCCCAAGCCAGGTACTCTACCAAACTGAGCCACGCCCCGATAAATTAGTTAGTTGGTGCCGGAGGTCGGACTCGAACCGACACGGAGTTACCCCCGGCAGATTTTGAGTCTGCTACGTCTGCCAATTACGTCACTCCGGCACTGGAATTTAAATTATACTAGCTGATTGATAATTTGTCAACAGCATATTTCTCACACTATACATGAATTGTCTATATGGTGAAATACTATCATTGCAAATTCTAAGGAGGTGACTACAGATGCCTTTATCAGGAGTAAAGTGTACAGTATCTTGCTGTAAATATTGGAAACAAGGCGAACAGTGTGATGCTTCTGCAATCCAGGTGAACATTGATGGCGGCGCCGCACACGCCCGCCAAAGTGATCAAACTAACTGCCATACCTTCCAATCTAAGAGTTCTTAAACCCAATTTCTAGAGTAATATCTAAAGGGAGTCGTCCATTAAAGGGGCGACTCCCTTTTAGATATTGGAAAGACACTTAAAGTCACTCGCTTGCTTACAATCTTACCAAAATAATCCCGCCCTAAGTCCGGGATTTTACATGTGTATTAAACGCCTGCATCTTGTCGTTGTCTAATTGCCTATCGCCCATAGGATAGTCCCGCCCTAAATAGTTATATTTTTGCTGGCCCAATCGATGATACGGCAGTAACTCATAGCTTGTGTTATGCCAGCCCTTAATAAAATCTAAGATAGCACCAATGTCTTTCTCTGAATCGTTAAAGCCAGGGATGACCGGTGTACGAACTAAGATGCGCAACTGGGGAAATGTGCTCCGCAGAGCTGTCAAATTAGCCAAAATCAAATCATTGTTAAGACCCGTAAACTCTTTATGCTTATCAGAATACATTGATTTTATATCAAAAATAATAGTTTTTAGATAATCAGCTACCCTTCTTAGGTCATCCCATGAGGCATAGCCACAGGTTTCTATGGTGGCATCAAGGCGGCGCCTTTTTGTTTCTTTGAGGATATCGATTACAAAATCAGCCTGCATCAGCGGTTCGCCACCGCTAATTGTCAGCCCACCACCGGAGCGCATGTAAAAGGCACTATCTGCTTCTACTATTTTAATAATATCAGTTACATTCATTTGCCGCCCAAAGGTATGCAGGGCTTTTGACGGACACTGGTCAACACAGCGAAAGCATTGCTGGCAATGCTCCCTGCTAAGCTCGATCACACCATCTTGGCTCTCACCTACTGCATCATAAGCACATACCTGGTGACAGCGGAAACAGGCCTCACAACCAATACATTTATCTTTATTATAGGCAAGCTCCGGCATAAACCGCTGTGATTCAGGATTGCTGCACCAGCGGCACTGCAGCGGGCAGCCTTTGAGAAATACAACCGTCCGAATGCCTAAGCCATCATGCAACGAATACCGTTGAATATTAAAAACATAGCCGCTTTTCTCGATAGCTTTATTTATCATAGTGTTTCTCCTGGCAATTATTGCGGCTGCTATCAGATAGCAGTATGCTCGGTGCGGGCAATAAGATCATCCTGCAAATCGGGAGACAAATCTGTAAAATAAGCACTGTAACCAGCTATACGAACAATAAGATTACGGTATTTTTCCGGATCTTTTTTGGCTGATACCAAGGTTTCCCGGTTAATTACATTAAACTGAAGGTGCCACAGTTTCAGGTCACACCAGGTTCGGATGAAGGCAACTAGTTTATCAGTCCCCTCATCTCCGGCTACGCACGAGGGGCTTAACTTGACATTTAACAACCGGGCCGCACGTTCTCTGAAGCCGGTGTTTTTAGATGTATAGTTGGACAAAAGTACAGCAGTAGGGCCATTTAGATCAGCACCTTGTGAGGCTGAAGAGCCATCAGACAGCGGAGTATAAGCCTTCCTGCCGTTAGGGGTTGCGCTAACCACTTTACCAAAGGGGACATGGGAGGTAAAGGGTACCAGTCTAAGATCTAAGTGTACGCCCAATTCCTTAGAGTATTTTCTGGTGAATTGCAGACATTGACGATCCAGTTCTTGGGCAATAGCGTCTGCATAGGCGTCATCATTCCCATATTTCGGCGCATTGAGGAGTAACTGCCTTACTACCTCCCTACCCTCAAAATTGCGTTCCATGGCCTCAACCAATTCGGCCATGGTTAGTTTCTTTTCTTCGTAGACCAGCTTTTTGATGGCCGCCAAAGAATCGACGACTGTACCATATCCCATAAATTCGAAATATCCTAAATCAATGCCGCCCTCGATTACAGGCGTGTGAATATCCTTGTAGGTCTTCATGCAAAGATCGTGCAGGGCAGAGCCCAATGGCCAGGCAAAATGCTCAGCCCGCAGATTAATGATAACCTGCTGTTGAATAAAGGCGTGTTTCAAAAAATTAATATGCTGCGCCAAATACGCCTGCCAGAACTCTTCCCATGTTGCAAAATTACGGGGATCGCCAGTCTCCAGCCCAATGAGTTCTTCACCATGGAGTTTCATTTTACCGTTATAAATTGTCATTTCCACGGCCGCCGGGAAGTTAATATAGGCACAGGGGCTGGTATAGGTATCCCGGTTTGGCATACGGCATTCAGCACAGCCGGACACAGCATAGTCAAAGGCTTCTTCAAAGCTTGCGCCTTTTGCCAGCAGTAAGGGGACAACTTCCTCATCATTGATCAGCTTAGGAAAGCCTGAGCCTTCTTTAATCGTTTCGGCTACTTCATAAAGATATCTCGCCGAAACCCGGCCATGAATACGGGCGGCAAGATCCGGGTAATGCAGCGGGAATTCCCTTTTTGACTGTAAAAACAGATATGTCAGTTCGTTAGTGGCATCCCGGCCCTCAGGCGTCTGTCCACCTATTGTAACAGCCTCCCAATGGGCATACCCTTCATTAAAAGCGCCCCCGGTCGGCGAGATATACAGGTCGATAAACTGGGCCATTGCCAGCCACATGCATTCAAGCAATTGCAACGCATCTTCTTCTGATAACACCCCTGATTCCACATCTTGCTTGTAAAATGGGTACAGGTATTGGTCCATCCGGCCATTTGATATAATAGTACCTGTCTTTTGTTCCATCCGGGAGAACATTTGGGTAAACCACTGGGCCTGCATTGCCTCCCGGAAATTACGGGCAGGATTTTCAGGTACCCACCGGCAAGCCTCCGCAATTTGCAGCAGTTCCTGTTTTCGGGCTGAGTCCCCTGCTATTGCAGCCAGCTCTTCGGCAAGCGCAGCATGCCGGTTAGCCCAGAGGATGATGGCATCGCAAACAATAACCATAGCCTGCAGGAAGGGAGCCTTCTCCATGGTATCTACCGGACTCAAGGGGTCTAATAATGAAAGTTTTTGCTCGGTCTCTTCTTTTATGCCTTTAAAACCCCGCTTCAACACTTTCTCATAGTCATGTACCCATTGAATTGAGGAACGAAAAGAAGCTGTTTCGTTGACGATAAAACGCGATTTCAGCGGATCTTTCGGGTCATACGTATATTTCAACGTTTCTTTAGGCAAGGCTTTCGTCAGGTTTTCATGGAAGGTTTTCCCCTGCCAATAGGGTGCGATCTCCTCAATAACCACACGGGCATCGGCCTCTGATATATTAAAGGGAGATTCAACCCGGGTGGGCATTTGCTCGATTGCCAAACCAAGAAAATCCCCATCCAACTCAGGGTACAGTATGCCATACCGGCCTTGTGAACCGGCTCTGCCTACCAGTTGCTGATGGTCGTCAATATAGACAGTAATGTTTTCAGCAATGTGTTTTAGTGCTTTCGACCACCGGAGAATAAGAGGTTCACCCTCAGTTTGCCGGAAAGACTCAGTAAAATATTTAGCGCGTTCTACATCAATACGCGGCCGTGTAGCGGCAAAAGTGTTTAAAATATCATAGGTTCGCCCCCGGGTATGTAACACGGGGTTTCCCTGTATCTCGGCCTGAATTCGTTGTTCCTGGGGTGATAATACGATATCTGACATATTTCTTCGTCCTTTCTGCATCCTAATATAATTTTTAAGAGATTTACAGACGATTGGTGTGTTGGCAAAAAGTGCAAGTCAATTGCCAGCAGTGGGCGTTATCGGTTAATTTATTGCTTCTATCGCTTCTTTCGGAGAAGAGGTGCTGCCTTTGGATTTTCTTGCACCGATCCAGATAGCAGAAATAGCACTTACCAGTCCGGCAAACGCAACATAGATGCAAATAAGAGCCGGATCTCCCTGATTGTATTTAAGCAGTGATGTGGCAATAATCGGTGTCAAGCCACTCGCAAAAATTCCGGAGAACTGATATACGAAAGAAATCCCTGTATACCGGTAGCGGGCATCAAATAACTCTGAAAATAGCGCTGCTTCCGGGCCATAAACCGAGGCATACAGAATGCCAAAGGGTACGATAATAGCCAACCAGACTAGCGGGATATTGCCGCCGCTATTTGTAATCAGCCAAAAAGCCGGGAAAACCGATAATCCGGTAATAATGCTGCCAATCCAATAGACCCGGGTCCGGCCAATCTTATCTGACAGATGCCCAAACACGGGAATAAATACACACATTACCAGTGCAGCAAGCATCACTCCTATAAGAGCGTCTGTCCGCGGTATCTTGAGGGTTTGGGTTAAATAACTAATCGAAAACACACCAAAGATGTTAAAGAAAACACCATCAATAAACCTTGCGCCCATGCCAGCCACCACATTACCCGATGCTTCACGCCACATGTCGGCAATAGGAAGCTTTGATTCGGCTTTGGCTGTTTTAACATTTTGAAACTCAGGCGTTTCCATAACATTCATCCGAATCCAGGTACCGATAATAACCAATACGATACTTAAGACAAATGCTAACCGCCATCCCCAGGCCATAAACTGGGCATCTGTCAGCAAGTATGATAATAATGCTACTACCCCTGACGCCAGGCAAAGCCCGATGGCTAAACCGATTTGCGGCAAACTGGCATAAAAACCGCGTTTTTCAACTGGCGCGTATTCAAAAGCCATGAGGACTGCGCCCCCCCACTCACCACCTAAGCCAATCCCTTGGAAAATACGCAGCAGCAATAAAAGAATGGGTGCCCAAACACCAATTTGGTCATAGGTGGGTACTAATCCAATCAGGACTGTTGACACCCCCATAATCATCAAGGTCAGGACCAACATGCTTTTCCGCCCAATTTTATCCCCGAAATGTCCAAAGATAATGCCGCCAAGCGGACGGGTGATGAAGCCTACGGCAAAAGTGGCATAGGCTAGCAGCGTACCAACCAACGGGTCACTTGTGGGAAAATACAGTTTGTTAAACACAATACCTGCGACAACACCGTACAAGAAAAAATCATACCATTCGATTGTTGCCCCCACCAAGCTAGCTGTTACTACCCGCTTAACCGTGGCTTTATTTATCTGACCCATGTTTTATCCCCCTATTCCTGAAAATCAAAAAAAGCTCAAGACCAAGACGCCATAAGAAAATGGCGTACTTAGGTCTTCAGCTTTCTGATCAACCAATTGTATATTTAATTAGTGAAAGTATAACAACAGATATCGCCGATGTCAATCATTAAAGACCCCAATTTTTCGCTTGGCAATCATGTTTGTGGCGCATTTTTTCTCACAAAATCCAGAAATTGACGCACAGCGTGTGAAAGGTAGCGCGCCTTTTTCCATACAAAAGCCAAATTTAGATATAATTGGGGGTCTACAAGAGGTCGTGAAATAAGCATTCTGGCATCAAGGCTTTTACAGAGCTTTCTGGGCAATAATGCAATTCCAAGATCATCTGCTACCATTTGCGTTATCAAATCACGTTGCGATGTCTCCAGTACAATCTTCGGAGTAAACCCGGCTTGCTGACAACGGCTTATGATCAAATCATGCAGTCTATATTCATTATTATATATAATGAATTGTTCATTGATTAGTTGCTTGTAGTCCACTACCTCCTCTTGCGCTAATCTATGCTTTGGCTGCATGATTATGTCATGAGGATCTCGTTCTAGCCACAGCTTCTCATACTGTTCATCCTGCTCAG